>JBDSIA010000393.1:0-1724 GCA_039918175.1 Thermomonas sp. | reverse complement strand
GCAACCATCGGTGCCATCCGCCGATTTGCTTGCGACGGCGCTCACCACGCCGCTTCAACCATCCCGCCGCCCTGCCCGGTTGCGCGCGGCTCAGGTCGCCAGCAACCGCAGCAGCAGGCCGGTGATGTACGCCGCATAGGTGCCCAGCGCATACCCCAGCACCGCCAGCAGCACGCCGACCGGTGCCAGTGCCGGGTGGAACGCGCTGGCCACCACCGGCGCCGACGCGGCCCCGCCGATGTTGGCCTGCGAGCCGACCGCCATGAAGAACAGGGGCGCCCGGATCAGCTTCGCCATGCCGAGCATCATCGCGGCGTGCACGCTGATCCAGATCAGACCGAGCAGGAACAGCCATGGCCGGTCCAGCAGCGCGGCCAGATCCATCTGCATGCCAATCGTCGCGATCAGCACGTACAGGAAAACCGAGCCAATCTTCGATGCGCCTGCGCCTTCCAATTTGCGGGCACGGGTCAAGCTGAGCAGCACGCCGAAGGTGGTGGCGAAGATCACGATCCAGAAGAAACGCGAATCCAGGCTGTAGTCCTGCAGCCGCCATGTAGCCGGAAGCGACTTGATCCATGCCACCAGAGGTTCCGCCAGGAAATGCGCCAAGCCTGTCACCCCGATCCCGATCGCGAAGATCAGCATCAAGTCGGTCGTCGATGGAATCCGCGCATGCTGCGCGTGGTAGCTGGCCATGCGCTGCTTGAGGTCTTCGATCGCGCGGTTGTCGGCCTTCAACCAGCGATCCATGGCATCCGCCTTCGAGGCCATGAACAGCAGCGCCGCCATCCACAAATAGGCCACGATCACGTCAACTGCAGCGAACTGCCCGAACATGGTCGAATCAACTTGGAACACTTCCTTCATCGCCGCTTGGTTGGCGCCACCGCCGATCCAGCTACCTGCAATGGTGGTCATGCCGCGCCATGTTTCGCCGGCGACGGTCGCAGGGTCGATCACGCCCATCACCGAAAACGCGACCCAGGCGCCCAGCATCACCCCGACCGTGCCGGTCAGGAACATCACCAGTGCCTTCGGGCCAAGCCGGATGATCGCGCCGATATCCATCGCCAGGCAGAACAACACAAGCGACGCCGGCAGCAGGTAATCGCGGGCCATCGGATACAGGCCCGATCCCGCGCCGTCGATCAGGCCGATGCTGTTGGCGATGGCGGGCAGCAGATAGCAGGGCAGAATTGCCGGCACTACCGCATAGAATTTCTTCCAAAAACCTTGCTCGCGCGCGGCGCCCCAGAACACGAAGCCCAGGATCGCCGCCAGCAGACCGAGGACGACGGCGTCGTTGCTGATCAACGCCGTCGGCGGCACCGCTGCGATCATTGGCCGATGTGCTGCTTCAACCAGTCGTTGACGGTGTCATGCCACAACACGCTGTTCTGCGGCTTGAGCACCCAATGGTTCTCGTCCGGGAAATACAGGAGCTTCGATTCAACACCCTTGCGCTGCAGCGCGCTGAACAACGCGATGCCCTGCTCGACCGGAATGCGGTAATCCTTCTGGCCGTGCACGACCAGCATCGGCACCTTGAACTTGCCTACGTGGCGAACCGGATTGAATTTCTCGTAGTTTTCCGGATGGTCGAACACGGTACCGCCGTTTTCCCACTCGTTGAACCATAGTTCCTCGGTGGCATAACCCATCGCGCGCTGGTCGAACACGCCGTCATGGCTGACCAGGCACTTCCACGGCGACTTGCCGTT
>JBDSIA010000392.1:0-3203 GCA_039918175.1 Thermomonas sp. | reverse complement strand
ACTGCGCATGCACTCCACGCAATGGCGCGACGGGGTTCTCACCACTGAAGGAGCAACGCATGAACTTCCTTATCTACCTGATCGTCGGCGGTATCGCTGGTTGGCTTGCCAGCATCATGATGAAGCGCGATGGCCAGCAGGGCATCATCCTCAACGTGGTTGTCGGCATCATCGGTGGCTTCCTCGGTGGCATCCTGCTGCCGATGGTTGGTCTCGGATTTGGCGGCACCATTGGTTTCCTGATCACCGCCTTCATCGGCGCGGCGGTCCTGCTGTTGATCGTCAACCTGTTTACCCGCGGTCGCGCGCGCTAAGCGCTGTTCGGTCGCCACATGGATGTGACAAAGGCCCGGCATTGCCGGGCCTTTTCATTGGTAGCAGCCTCGCTGGGCTTCAACTGGCGGCCAACTGGACCCAGGCTGGCGTATGGTCGCTGGCGCGCTCCCATGTGCGCGGTACGCGATCAATGCCGGCATCGATCGCCTTGTCCTTGAGCGCGTCGGACACCAGGGTCAGGTCGATGCGCAGGCCCAGATCGCGGCGGAATGCCGCCTGCCGGTAATCCCACCAGCTGAAGAGGCCGGCTTGGTCATGGTGCAGGCGGAAAGCATCGTGCAGGCCCAGGTCGAGCAGGCGCTTGAGCGCCGCGCGTTCGGCGGTCGAGGTCAGGATGTGGGCGTCGTTCCACACCAGCGGGTCGTTGACGTCGCGGTCGTCGGGGGCGATGTTGAAATCGCCCATCACCACCAGATTCGGGTGGGCCAGCAACTCCTCGGCCAGCCAGCCGTGCACCGCCTCCAGCCAGCGCAGCTTGTAGGCATATTTGTCGGTGCCGATGTCTTGACCGTTGACGACATACAGATTGACGATGCGTACGCCATTGACCGTGGCCGCAATCGCGCGCGCCTGCACGTCATCAAACCCGGGAATGCCGACCTGCACATCGCTGATCGGATGCCGGGCAAGGATCGCCACGCCGTTGTAGGTCTTCTGGCCTGCGAACACGTTGCGATAGCCGGCAGCCAACAGCGCGTCCTCGGGGAACTTGTGGTCTTCGAGCTTGGTTTCCTGCAAACCGACCACGTCGGGCTTGAAGTCGAGCAGCCACTGCTGCAGGTGCGGCAGGCGCACATTGAGGGAATTGACGTTCCAGCTGGCAATTTTCATGTAGCGGCTCTCGAGTGGCGATCCCCATGCGAGGATCCCGGCGGTTGGGGCCAATGGGTGCGAAGGTTGGCCAATAGGAAGTTTACCCGCCGCCGCACCCATCCTTTGGCACTGCCGCGACGACGCCTTACCCGTAAGCTTGATGGTTCACGACTACGGGAAGACCCATGAATCGCACCCTGCTTTCCCTTGCCCTGGCCAGCATGCTTGCCGCCGGCGCTGCCGTGGCCATCCACAAGGCGCAAGCTGCAGACGCCTCGGCAACCCCGAAACTGGGGACGTTCGGCATCGACCTCAGTGCACGCGACCTGTCGGTCAAGCCGGGCGATGACTTCAATCGCTATGCCAGCGGCCACTGGCTGGACACCTACCAGCTCAAGGATGACGAAACCAGCTTCGGCTCGTTCCGCGCCCTGCGCGACGACTCCGAGGCGCAGACCCGGCAGATCTTCGATGCCATTGCCAAGCGTACCGACCTCGCGCCCGGCAGCAATGAGCAAAAGGTCCGCGACTACTACAACAGCTACATGAACCGGGATGCGCGTAACGCCGCCGGCATCACGCCACTCAAGCCGGTGTTGGACAAGATCGCGGCGATCGACTCGATGCCGGCGTTGGTCAAGGCCTTCGGCGAGTCCGACGTGACGGGTACCAATGCGCCAATCGGCGCCGGCGTCGGTGTGGACCGCATGGATCCCGACAAGTACCTCATCGGGATCGGGGTCGGCGGGTTCGGTTTGCCGGACAAGGATTACTACATCAACCAGGACAAGCGCTTCGTCGACATCCGCGCCGCCTACATCAAGCACATGCAGACGATGCTGGGTTTCGATGGCGTCACTGACAGCAAGGCCCGCGTCGAGGCGGTGATGGCGCTTGAGACCGAACTGGCCAAGGCCAGCTGGGATCGCGCCGAGAAGCGCGACCGCGACAAGACCTACAACCTGACCAAGTTCGCCGACCTGTCCAAGCTCTATCCGGGCTATGACTGGACCGCTGCGTTCCAGGCGAAGGGCTTGCCGATCCCGGCCGAGGTCAATGTCAGCACGCCAAGCGCGGTTGGCCCGATCATCGCCATCGTCAACAAGACCCCGCTGAATGTCTGGCGCGACTACCTGACCATCAGCGCGATCAACGGCAATGCTGGCCTGCTGAGCAAGCAGATCGATGATGCATCGTTTGCGTTCAACGGCACCGTGCTGTCCGGCCAGAAGGCGCAACGCGACGACTGGAAGCGGGCCATTGGGCTAGTCGGTGGCGGTGGCGGCTTGGGCGAAGCGGTGGGTCAGATCTATGTCGCCCAGTTTTTCAAGCCGGAAGCCAAGGCGGCGATGGATGCGCTGGTCGCCAACCTGCGGGTCGCGCTGCGCGAGAACTTGGGCAAGATCGACTGGATGGGCGCAGCGACCAAGACCGAGGCCTACAAGAAACTTGATTCGTTCCGTCCGAAGATTGGCTATCCGAGCAAGTGGCGCGACTACAGCAGCGTCAGCATCAGCCCGGATAACCTGATGGGTAACGTGTTGGCCATGCGCAAGTATTACCAGGACGACCAGAACTCACGGATCGGCAAGAAGACCGACCGCGAGGAATGGGGCATGACCCCGCAGACGGTGAATGCGTATTACAACTCGAGCTTCAACGAGATCGTGTTCCCGGCCGCGATCCTGCAGGCGCCTTTCTTCGACATCAATGCCGATCCGGCGGTGAACTACGGCGCGATCGGTGCGGTGATCGGCCACGAGATGGGACACGGGTTCGACGACCAAGGCAGCAAGTCGGACTGGGCGGGCATCCAGCGCAAATGGTGGACCGAAGAAGACCGCGCGCGTTTTGAAACCCGGGTCAAGGCGCTGGGCGCGCAGTACGACGCGTACTGTCCTATCGACAAGGTCTGCGTGAACGGCGCGTTGACCATGGGCGAGAACATCGGCGACCTCGGCGGTCTGTCGATGGCCTATACCGCCTACCACCTGAGCCTGAAGGGCAAGCCGGCGCTGGTGGTCGATGGATTGACCGGTGACCAGCGCTTCTTC
>JBDSIA010000391.1:0-2760 GCA_039918175.1 Thermomonas sp. | reverse complement strand
TGCAACGCGGAGACACGGTACCCGTAGATGCCGATGTGCCGGAGCCAGCGCCCGTCCGGCATCATGGTGCGCTCCCGCGCAAACGCATCGCGTGGCCACGGCACTGGCGCACGGCTGAAATACAGTGCATCACCATTGCCGGCCAGCACGACCTTGACCGCGTTCGGATCCAACAAGCTTTCTATGTCGTCGATAAGCGAAGCCAGCGTTGCTATCCCGGCGCCACTGTCGGCGACTGCATTCGCCACACAGGCAATCCCGTCAGCAGGGGCGAAGGGTTCATCGCCCTGCAGGTTGACCACGATGGTGTCGTCGCTCCAGCCGGCGATGCGTGCGCATTCGGCCAGGCGGTCGGTGCCCGAGGCATGACTGATTGTGGTCATCGCAACCTGTACGCCGCTGCCAACCAACGCCTCGGCGATGCGGGTGTCGTCGGTGGCCACCCACACCTCGCGCGCACCGGCCTGCAAGGCGCGCTTTGCCACATGCAGGACCAGCGGTTGACCGCCGATCAGGCGCAGCGGCTTGCCGGGCAAGCGCGACGCGGCGTAACGGGCGGGAATGGCGACGACGAAATCGGGCGTGCTCATGCGGACATTATCGCCAACTTCTCCAGCAACGCGGTCCAGAATTCATCCGGCATCCGTGCTTGCACCGGTACCGAATACCACTGTGCGCTGGCGAAGGCCGCGCACTTGACCGCATCCTTTTCTGTCATAAGCACCGGCAATGGGCTGCCGAAATCCAAATCTTCTGGCCGGTAGGCATGGTGATCGGGGAACGCATGCGGCACCACCGCAATGCCGAGGCCGCGCAAGGTCGCGAAGAATCGTTCGGGATCGCCGATGCCGGCAACCGCATGCACGCGCTGGCCCGCGAACGCGGTCAGAGGCTGCGAACGCCCACCCAGGATCGGCAATGCCTCGATCACCTGCAGCTGCATCGGCCATGCACCCAAGCCAGAAGGCGGCATCGCAACATCGTCCACCACGCCCAGGTTGACAACCCGGAACGTGCAGTTGGCGGCGCGCTCAATGGGTTCACGCAATGGACCGGCTGGCAGCAGGCGTCCGTTGCCATAGCGGCAGCGCGCATCGACCACTTCGATTTCGATGTCGCGCGCCAAGCGGTAATGCTGCAAGCCATCGTCGCAGACAATCACGTCACATCCCGCTTCGGCCAAGGCCTTCGCCGCGGCCAGACGGTCATGATCCACCCGCACCTTGGCGCCGGTACTGTGGGCGATCAGCAAGGGCTCGTCGCCGCTCAAAGCCGCGTCGCCGTCGGCTTCGACCCAACAGGGTGTTTTTGCGTTGATGCGGCCATGCCCGCGACTGGCGACACCCGGGGTAAAGCCGGCAGCGCGCAGGCGCCGCACAATTGCAATCGTCAGCGGGGTCTTGCCGGTGCCGCCAGCGACGATATTGCCGACCACGATTACCGGCACGCCCGGATGCCGACTGCGCTTCAGGCCGCTGTGATAAAGCTTGCGCCGCAGGCCAGTGACTACGCCATACAAGACCGACAGCATGCGTGCATGGATCGGCGGGGAACTGCCGTCATGCCACCACCCGGGCGGCTGCGGCATGGTCTTGCGCGTCACGCCCCGTGCTCGCGGAACTGCATGGCATGCAGATGCGCATACACGCCGCCGCCGGCCATCAGTTCAGCGTGAGTGCCCTGCTCCACCAGCTTGCCGTCATCCAGAACCAGCACTTGATCGGCATGTTCGATGGTGGACAACCGATGCGCGATCACCAGCGTGGTGCGATCCGGGATCAGGTGCGCCAGTGCATCCTGCACCAGCCGTTCGGATTCGTTGTCGAGCGCAGCGGTGGCCTCGTCAAGGATCAGGATCGGTGCATCCTTCAGCATCGCCCGGGCGATCGCCAGGCGCTGGCGCTGGCCGCCGGACAGCTTGCCCCCCTTCGCGCCGATCGATTCATGGATGCCTGATGGCAGGCGCGACACGAATTCCGCGGCATTGGCATCGCGCACGGCTGCTTCGATGCGTTCTGGCGCCGCGCCTTGCGCTTCGCCATAGGCGATGTTGTCGGCCACAGTGCCATCGAACAGCATGACCTGCTGGCCGACCAAGGCGATCTGCCGGCGCAGGTCGGCCAGTGCATAGTCCGCCAGCGGATGACCATCCAGCAGGACTTCACCACGCTCGGGCTCGTAGAAGCGCGGGATCAGCTTGATCAACGTCGACTTGCCACTGCCGGAACGCCCGACGATCGCAGTGACGGTGCCGGGCCTGGCAACGAAATTGATGCCGTCAAGTGCGGGCGTGGATTGACCCTGGTAACGGGCATCGACATCGCGGAACTCGATCAGGCCGCGGGCACGACCCAAGGGGCGAGTTCCTTCGTCGCGCTCGCTGGGCGAATCCAGCACTGAAAACAGGCGCTGCGCCGAACTGATGCCCCGCTGCAGCATGCTCTGCACGTTGGTCAGCTGGCGCAGCGACGGCACCAGGTTGACCATCGCTGTCATCAATTTGGTGAATCCACCGGCAGTCAACCGGCCATGCGCGGCTTCGAAGCCGGCTGCGACCAGCATCACCGCCATCCCTATCGCCCCCAGCACCTGCACGTACATCGACAGCGTGCCGCGGGTGACCTCGATCTTCAGCGACAGGTTGACGTTGCGCCTGGTCTGCTCGCCGTAGCGTGCCATCTCGGTTGCCTGCGCGCCGTAAGTCTTTACTTCCTGCTGCGCATGCAAGGCTTGGTCGGCGGTCTGCAGCATGTCAGCCGA
>JBDSIA010000390.1:0-4091 GCA_039918175.1 Thermomonas sp. | reverse complement strand
TGCGCACGTTCCGACGCCAGCCGGCCGATGGTGTCCCAGCGCTTGCGGTCGGACACCGACGTGCCGCCGAACTTCAGCACCAGCCAGCGGGCAGTTGGGTCGGGCACAGGCGCAGGAGCAATCGACATGGGCAGGTGGGTAAGGCATTGCTGCCCACGGCGCGGGCGGTGGTGCATTCTAGCGGCCCGTCCCGTCGATGCGTCCGCTTCGCTCATGCCCAAACGTCGTTACGTGCAACTTGATGTCTTTGCCACGCGCCCAGGCGCCGGCAATCCGTTGGCCGTGGTGCTGGAAGCACAGGGCCTCGACGATGCTGCGATGCAGGCGATCGCGCGTTGGACGCGCCTGCCGGAAACCACCTTCGTGTTCCCGGCCGATTCCGATGACGCCAGCTACCGCATCCGCATGTTCAGCCCGCGCCGCGAAGTGCCGTTCGCCGGCCACCCGAGCGTGGGCACCGCGCATGCCGTGCTGGATGCCGGACTGGCGGAGTCGCGCGACGGCCCGTCTCCGGGCAAGTTCCTCGTGCAGGACGGCATTGCCGGCAAGCTGCCGCTGCAGGTGCATGGCGAAGGTCGGCAACGCACGATTGCAGTGCGCACCCCGCGCGCGCGGGTGCAGGAAATCGCTTCGCCGGACGATCCGCGCCTGCTTGATGTCCTGGCCGGGCTGCCACTCGGCGCGCTACCGCCGGTGCTGATGGACGGTGGTCGCCGTTGGTGGCTGGCAGAACTGGTCAGCGAAGCCGCCCTGCGTTCGGCAGCAGCGGACTGGAATGCCATTTCAAGGCTGGCCGAAACCACCGATAGCATGGGCTTGTTCGTCTATGCACGCAGCAAGGACCCCGTGCATTACCTGGCAGTTCGCGCGTTCGTCGGCGCACCGGCCCAGTTCGAGGATGCGGCCTCGGGCGCGGCAAATGCGACGCTGGCCGCATGGCTGGCTGATCGAGATGCGCTTCCTAGCGCCGACGGGTTCTATCGGGTTAGCCAAGGCCGTGAGGTCGGCTTCGACGCAATCATTGAATTGCAGGTCGATACCGCAGGCGATGTATGGTCCGGTGGGCGCGCAGTGACAGTAGTGGAAGGCGAACTGGACTGGCCGGACTGATCGCTGCGCGAAACAACGAAGGGGCCTCGCGGCCCCTTCGTTTCATTCAATCACAATCACGCTCGTTGTGTTGCACGCTTGTTGGACACGTCTACACAGGCTTACTGCGGAGCGACATCCACCCGTACTTGCACGCGCTCGCCGGGGTGATGGTCCATGCGGCGGGTAAAGCGGTGGCCGTTGTAGTCATAGGTGACGTCATAAGCAGTACCGCGACCGTCGCTAGTCCGGCTGGAATAACCATTACCGACCGGTTCCGGTTCGCAGACGCGGACCGTGCCAGGGGGCGTATAGCGATCACGCTGGGTGTTTTCGTATACCTGCCGGCCTGCCATGCCACCGACCATCGAACCGATCGCGGACGCGGCATAAGTACCGGTGCCACCGCCAATCTTGCTGCCGAGCACCGCCCCGGCGATGCCGCCGACCACGGTGGCTACGTTGCGACCCGTGCTACTGCCACTGCCGTATGGCTGGCGGTTATACGGATCGTTGCGGTTGTAGCCATCGTTGCCGTAATAGCCATTCCCGTAACCATTATTGGAATCGCGCGAATAGCCACCCGCGCTCTGGGTTTCGTAGCAGCGCTGCGCAGTGCCATTGGCGGTGCCGCGATAGCCACCCAGCACCGGATCGACCCGGATCACCCGTGCAGTGTCGTAGTATGCACCGCCTTGCTGGACGCCGTTATACCCATCATTGCCGTAGTAGCCAGCACTGGAGGGGGAATACGTGGACTGGGCAAATACACTGCCGCTGGCGGCAAAACCAATGGCGAGCAAGGCGGCAGATAGGCGGTTCATGGTGGACTCCGTGGCCAGGAAGTGGATTGGCTGGCGCGGTACCAACGATGCATGCGCCGGGGTAACGTGATGCTGAATACTGACAACAATGCAACTATCCATTTAGCGCGGCGACAGCTTGCCGGACGGAACCCTGTCGCGGTCTGGAGGCCACGGGCATGGCTCTTCGGGTGGCTTAGCCATACTAGTCCCGCTAGTCCCGTTCGTGGACGACCCGCCAATAGGTAGTGACGATCAGACCAGCAAGGTGGCTTCCAGCGAGATCGGCACCGCATTGAGGGCTTTCGACACTGGGCAGTTGATCTTCGCGTCTTCGGCGATGGCCAGGAATTCCGCTTCTTCGATCCCGGGTACTTTGGCCTTGGTCTTGAGCCGGATCGCGCTGAGATTGGGGCCACCTTCCATCGACAAGTCGACCTCGGCGCGGGTGTCCACGGATTCGGCCACATGGCCGGCTTTGGCCAGCGCGTTGGACAGGGCCATGGTGAAGCAGCCGGCGTGCGCGGCCGCGATCAGTTCCTCGGGGCTGGTGCCCTTCTTGTCGCCGAAGCGCGTGTCGAAGCCGTATGCCGTGTCGGCCATCAGGCCACTCTGTGGCGTGCTGATGCTGCCGCTGCCGGACTTGAGGTCGCCTGACCAGTGCGCTGTGGCGTGACGGGAAATGCCCATGTTGTTCTCCGTGACAGGGAATCAGGACTGCAGCTTGGACATCATCGCGTTAGTACACCGTGCTTTTGCTGCGCTGCAACGGGACGCTGCGTTCGCCTGCGCGCTATCGTCGCTGTCCGCCATGACCGCCCGCCGAGCCCCGTTCGCTCCGGCGCGACGCGCGGACAGCCATGACGCCCGCTCTTCAAGAGCAATGCTCCACGCACCCAAGGAGATACGGGCTCATGTCCTACAGCACACCGCAGATTCGGAACGTGGCTCTCGCGGGCCACCCAGGCGCCGGCAAGACCACCCTGTTCGAAGCCCTGCTGCATGCCGGTGGTGCAATCCAGACGGCAGGCAGCATCGAACGTGGCAGCACCGTTTCCGACTTCGACCCGATTGAAAAAGACCGCGGCCATTCCATCGATGCCGCGATCGCCAGCACCGACCACGGTGGCATCCACGTCAACCTGATCGACACCCCGGGCTACCCGGATTTTCGCGGCCCTACCCTGGCCGCGCTCGCCGCGGTGGAAACCGTGGTGATCGTCGTGGATGCCGACCATGGCATCGACCACGGCACCGTGCGGATGATGGAACACGCCAGGGCACGCAAGCTGTGCCGGGTGCTGGTGGTCAACAAGATCGACCACCCGGGCGCACGCCTGGGCAAATTGCTCGACAACCTGCGTGACACTTTTGGCAGCGAGGTGTTGCCGCTCAACCTGCCGGCCGAGGGTGGCAAGCGCGTGATTAACTGCTTCACCCAATCTTCGGGCTATAGCGACCTCGGCCCAGTCAGTGACTGGCACCAGAAGATCATCGACCAGGTCGTCGAGATCAACGAAACCGTGATGGATCATTACCTGGATCTGGGCGAATCCGGATTGAAAGGACAGGAACTGCACGATGCGTTCGAGCAGTGCCTGCGCGAGGGCCACTTGGTGCCGGTATGTTTCGTCTCGGCGCGCAGCGGCGCCGGCGTGCGTGAGTTGCTGGACGTGGCCGAAACCCTGTTTCCGCATCCGGGTGAAGGCAACCCGCCGCCGTTCGTGAAAGGCGTCGGCGCGAATGCTCAGCCGATCATCGCAGCACCTGATCCGGACGCACATGTCATCGCCGACGTGTTCAAGATCACCAATGATCCGTTCGTCGGCAAGCTCGGCGTGTTCCGCGTCTACCAGGGCACGGTCAGGAAGGACAGCCAGTTGTTCGTCGATGATGGCAAGAAACCGTTCAAGGTCGCGCACCTGTTCAAGCTCAAGGGCAAGGAGCACGTCGAGGTTACGCAGGCGATCCCGGGCGACATCGCCGCGGTGGCCAAGATCGACGACTTGCATTTCGATGCCGTGCTGCACGACAGCCACGACGAGGACCATATCCACCTGGCGCCGATGGCTTTCCCGAACCCGATGTTCGGACTGGCAGTGGATGCCGCCAGCAAGGGCCAGGAACAGAAACTCGCGATTGCGCTGCACAAGCTTGCCGAGGAAGACCCGGCATTCAACCTGGAGCACAACATCGAGA
>JBDSIA010000389.1:0-1941 GCA_039918175.1 Thermomonas sp. | reverse complement strand
CCACGGCTTCGGCATCGACAGCGTCAAGCGCCTGCCGGGCAACGTCGGTTATTTGGAACTGCGTGGATTCGGACCCACTGCAATGGTTGGCGCCGCAATTTCTGGTGCGATGACCTTGCTGTCTGGCACCGATGCGCTGATCCTGGACCTTCGCCGAAACGGCGGTGGCGAACCCGAAACAGTCGCCTACCTGATGAGCCACTTCTTCGCGCCCGGCGACGAGCGCCATCTCAATGACCTTTACTTCCGCGCCGGCGACAAAACACACCAGTACTGGACCAGCGCCGCCGTGGGCCCTCGCTACACCCGCCCGGTGTATGTGCTGACATCAGGGCGCACATTCTCCGGCGGCGAAGAATGCGCTTATGACTTTCAGACCCAGAAGCGCGCGAAGATCGTCGGCGAAACCACCGGCGGCGGCGCCAACCCGGGCGACGGTTACGCCATAGCAAAGGGCTACGCGGCATTTATCCCGAATGGCCGCGCCATCAATCCAATCACCAAGACCAACTGGGAACACGTTGGCGTTAAACCGGACATCTCAGTGCCCGCTGCCGACGCACAGAAGGTGGCGCACGCCGCGATCCTGCGCGAACTCATTGCTGCAACAAACAGCCAGGAAGAGAAGACGGAGCTGCAAGACAGCCTGAAGGATGTCGAAGCGGGCGTACTTGCGGCGCCGGTATACAAGAAGCGCCAATGAGGTGACAACCCGCCACCGGGCTTGAAAACCCGGTGGCGTTGCGTCATGACACAGGACGCGTGTCCCAAGCTGCAATCCATCCCGCGTTGCACCAGTCCTGCAGGCAGCCGAGCACACGCGCCGGCACTTCTTCGATGGGATGGGTGATCGCCATCAGTTCGCACAGCTCGGCGAAGCTGCCGCTGTGCCGGCAACAGCCGAACGCGGCTGCGCTGTCGTGCTCCAGCGAACGAAAGCGGCCGATGCCGTCCGCGTCACGCCATAGCACCCAGTCCACCGCGTCTTCAATCCCGGCATACGTGGGAGGTTCTTGTTCGGCTTTGATCGCCTGCCAGATCGCCACACTGCCATGGCGCGCGCGATGCACGCGCACGCTGCGATGCACGCGCACGCGCAATGCAGGCCAGCGTTCGGGCGGGATCGCCTGCAACTGCACCCAGTCGGCACGCGGATCATCGGCGGCATCGAAACTGTCGAGCAGCAGGCGTTCGAAGCGGGCCAGTTCGGCAAGTTGCGGATGCCCGCGGAATGGCTCCATTTCGCCGAGATATGCCGGCAGCGCATTGCCGAAATCGCGCAGCGAGCGCACCCGCGACGGATGCGTTTCGATATAGCCCTTGCACAGCGATTCCCAGAGTTCGTCGCCGAGATAGGCAGCTAGCACCGCGTGGTCATTCTCAAGCGCTTCACGCAGGCGCGCGCCATAGGCATGCGCATAGATACGCAATCCGGTGGTAGCCCGAAGGCGCCCAACATCGACCGCTTGGTGCAAACTTTCATCCGTATTGCCGCGTAGATGCGCGATGAACTGGCGTTGCAACTGCGCCAGCGGCGAATCGGTGGAACGGGCTGCGCTCATGCCGCGTGAGCAACACTGGCGCGCGCAAATGCGGCGCGGGCCTGGTCGAGTTCGCCAAGCAAGTCCTGCAGCGGCGGAAAATGATCGTCGCGCTCGATCATGGTGCTGACCGGGCCGAATGTGCGAATTGCGCGTTCGTATAGCGCCCAGACTTCGGCGGGTACGTCGTGGTCGTGGGTGTCGATGCAGTAGTCGCCGTAATCGCTGTGCCCGGCCAAGTGAATTTGCCAGACTCGGTCGGCGGGAATGCCGTCGAGGTAGTCGTTCGGATCGAAACCCTGGTTGCGCGCGCTGACCTGGATGTTGTTGACGTCCAGCAGAATGCGGCTGCCAGCGCGACGTGCGACTTCGGAAACGAAGTCCCATTCCGGCATCTGTG
>JBDSIA010000388.1:0-11005 GCA_039918175.1 Thermomonas sp. | reverse complement strand
GTTGCCCCACTACTCCTGTTCTTGCTGGCCAGTCTGGTCACCTATTCGCCTTTGGACCCGGGTTGGTCGCATTCCGGTAGCGTCACCGCACCGATCCATAACGCCTGCGGCCGCGTCGGCGCGTGGATTGCCGATGTCTTGCTGGTCCTGACCGGCTACGTCGCATTCCTCTTACCGATCGTGCTTGGCGCGATCGCATGGATTGCGCTGTTCGGCATGGACACCGACGGCGACGGCGAAGCCGACCTTGGGCCGGCATTGCGCCTGGTGGGTATCGTTGGCTTCCTGGTGTCCGGCACCGGGCTGCTGCATTTGCGTGTGCTGGGCTCTAACGACCTGTCCGCGGGAAGTGGCGGGATCCTGGGCCGGTTGGTGGGCAATTCGCTCAACATGCTGTTCGGTGGGCTGGGCGCCAATCTGTTCCTGCTCAGCCTGTTCCTGATTTCGGTCACCTTGGCCACAGGCCTGTCCTGGCTGGCGGTGATGGACCGCATTGGCCAGTGGACGCTGGCCTTGCCAGACACGTTGGGCAAATTGTTTCGCCTCAGCGGCAAGCAGGCCAGCGAATGGAGCGAAGCGCGCGCCTTCCGCGAAGAACGTGACCAACTGCGCAAGGTCGATTCCGGCCTGCGTGCCAAACGCCCACCGGTCAAGATCGAACCACCGGCTGCATCGGTGGTCGAGAAGAGCGACCGCGCCAAGCGCGAGCAGCAGATTCCGCTGTTCCATGTCGGCGACGGCACCGGCATCCCGCCATTGGCCTTGCTGGACGATCCCAAGCCGCAGCCCAAGGGTTACAGCGAGGAGACGCTGGAAACGCTGTCGCGGCAGATCGAATTCAAGCTCAAGGATTTCCGTATCGATGCCGAAGTCGTCGGTGCCTATCCGGGGCCGGTGATCACCCGCTTCGAAGTGCAGCCGGCGCCTGGGGTCAAGGTCAGCCAGATCAGTTCGCTGGACAAGGACATCGCCCGCGGCCTGAGCGTGAAGTCGGTGCGCGTGGTCGATGTGATCCCGGGCAAGTCGGTGATAGGCCTGGAAACCCCGAACACCCATCGCGAGATGATCTATCTCAGCGAACTGCTGCGCTCCAAAGAATACGACAAGTCCAGCAGCCCGCTCACGTTGGCGCTGGGCAAGGACATCGGCGGCCGGCCGACCGTGGCGGATCTTTCGCGCATGCCGCACCTCCTGGTCGCCGGAACCACGGGTTCCGGCAAGTCGGTCGCGGTCAACGCGATGGTGTTGTCGCTGCTCTACAAGGCCTCCGCCAAGGATGTGCGGATGCTGATGATCGACCCGAAGATGCTGGAACTTTCGGTTTACGAAGGCATCCCGCATTTGTTGGCGCCGGTGGTCACCGACATGAAAGAAGCCGCCAATGGCCTGCGCTGGTGCGTGGCGGAAATGGAACGCCGTTACAAGCTCATGAGTGCGGTCGGCGTGCGCAACCTGGCCGGTTTCAACAAGAAGGTGCGCGACGCGATCGATGCCGGCCAGCCGATGATGGATCCGCTGTTCAAGCCGAACCCGGAACTGGATGAAGCGCCACGCCCGTTGCAGACGTTGCCATTCATCGTCATCTTCATCGACGAATTCGCCGACATGATGGTCGTGGTCGGCAAGAAGGTCGAAGAACTCATTGCCCGCCTAGCGCAAAAATCGCGCGCCGCCGGCATGCACCTGATCCTGGCCACGCAGCGGCCGTCGGTGGATGTGATTACCGGATTGATCAAGGCCAACATCCCGACCCGCATCGCGTTCCAGGTCAGCAGCAAGATCGACAGCCGCACGATCCTGGACCAGTCCGGTGCGGAGACGCTGCTGGGCCACGGTGACATGCTGTACATGCCGCCTGGAACCGCCATGCCAGAACGCGTGCACGGCGCTTTCGTCAGCGACGAGGAAGTGCATCGGGTGGTCGAGCACCTGCGCCAGAGCGGCGGCGGCACCGATTACATCGAAGGCGTACTGGAAGATTCGCAGACCATGTACGACGGTACCTACGTGGGCGCAACCGGCTTGCCGGAGGCTGCCAGCGGGGGAGGGGACGAATCCGATCCGCTCTACGACGAGGCCGTGAGAATTGTCACCGAGACCCGCCGCGCCTCGATTTCGGGCGTACAGCGGCGGCTCAAGATCGGCTACAACCGCGCTGCCCGACTGGTCGAAGCGATGGAAGCCGCGGGTGTGGTCAGCACCCCGGAACACAATGGCGACCGCAGCGTGCTGGCACCACCGCCGCCACGCCAATAGCCTCGCGTGCACCCGCATTCAGCTTGGCTCGGACACACTGCATCGCAATGATGCAGGGAGCCAACCCATGAACAAATCCACTAACAAATCCACAATCGTCCTGAGCCATGCCCTCGCCATCGGCCTGCTGTCGATGGTCGGCGCGGCCAATGCCGGTGCGCGCGACGACCTCAACAGTTTCACCAAGGGCCTGAAAGGTCTCGATGGCCATTTCACCCAGCAGGTCTTCGCCAGCAACGGCAAGCAGAAAGAGCGGTCCAGCGGGCGCGTGGCGGTGTCCGCACCGCGTTTGTTCCGTTGGGAATACGTCAAGCCATACCCGCAATTGATCGTGGCCGACGGCACCACCGTGTGGGTGCACGATCCCGACCTGCAGCAGGTCAGCAAGCGCCCACAGGGTGCCGAAGAAGCCAACAGCCCGCTCGCCATCCTGCTGGACCCATCCAAGCTCGACCGCGACTTCGTGGTCAAGGATGCGGGCGCGGACAAGGGCATCGAATGGCTGCAGTTGACCCCGCGCAATGCCGATGCCGCCTTCAAATCCGCGAAGTTGGGTTTCGATACGTCGGGGCTCGCACAGATGGAATATGTGGATGCCCTGGGCCAGCGCACGCGCATCAGCTTCAATGACTGGAAGCGCAATCCGAGTTTCGCCAAAGGGACGTTCGTCTATATCCCCGCCAAGGATGTGGATGTGATTGGGGGGTGATTGCATCGCGTTCAGGCCCGGTTTCGATAACGCCAGCCCACCTCACGCGCAATGCACGGTGGAGAGGGGACAGTGGCTGCACCACGCCAACACCGGATACGCGCCATGCATCGCATCCATTTCACCCTCCTGCTTGCCCTTGTCGGCTCCGCTGCGATCGCGGCCCAGTCGCCTGGTGACGTACTGGTCCAGGGACGCAGCGTGGGCGTTGCAACCCATGGGCAAACTACCACCGTGGAAGGCACCCAGGCCATCAACGACGCAACTGCAGCAGCTGTTGTCGGCGCGCTGGAGTCGCGTTTCGATGGGCAAGCCGTACAGTTCCGGCTGGGTGATGTGTTGAGCGAACGCGCCAGCCTGCGTGATATCGCGCTGCACGGGCGCGGCGAAATCCGTTTCAAGGCGACCGAAGCATGGTTGCCGATCAGCTTTGATGCGCTTTACGACACTGACACCCAAACCGTGCAGAGCCCCAGCATCACGCTGGGCGCGCAACATATGGCACACGAGGACGGTACGCTGCCCTTGGATGGCTTGCAGACGCGTGTTGGCAAGGCCATGTCGACGGAATTCAGTTCACAGCGGGTCAGCTTCGATCTGCAGCAAGCCAGCGTGATCGGTGGCGATGGGCAACGCATCGTGGTCGAAGGCAACGGCATCGCGAAATTCGACGGCGAGGGCAGGGAAGACGTCATCGTGCAGGCCGTATACGACCGCCGCAGCGGGCGCTGGATTGATGCCAGTTATGAATTCGGCATTGCCCTGCCATCCAGGAATGATGTCGCCACCCGCTAGTTGCACTGCTTCGCGTGCCGAAGCATTCTGCCTACAGGGCGACCAGAGTTCTATGATGGTCTGTCCTCAAACGACCTTTCCCAGTCCCAGTGCAACGCGCTTCAAACCCCCCGACCCGTGAACTTCTGGTGGATGCAGGCAATAACGCCATGCTTCCATTGGCCGAACGCATGCGTCCGCGCACGCTGGAAGACATGGTCGGCCAGCAACGCCTGTTGACCCCAACTTCCGCATTTCGCCGAGCCATTGAAGCCGGACACGTGCATTCGATGGTGCTGTGGGGACCGCCTGGTTGCGGCAAGACCACGCTGGCATTGCTGCTCGCACGCTATGCCGACGCCGAATTCGTGGCGATTTCGGCCGTGCTGAGCGGCCTGCCACAAGTGCGTGAAGTATTGGCAGAGGCGCAGCGCCTCTTCGATGCCAGCCGTCGCACGGTATTGTTCGTCGACGAGGTGCATCGCTTCAACAAGGTCCAGCAGGACGCATTCCTTCCGCATATTGAACGCGGCAGCATTGTCTTCGTGGGTGCCACGACCGAGAACCCGTCGTTTGAACTGAATTCGGCACTACTCTCGCGCTGCCGCGTGCATGTGCTGGAGGCGGTTTCTGCAGATGACATCGTCATCGCGCTGAAACATGCATTGCAGGATGTCGAGCACGGGCTGGGCGCACGCGGCATCCGCATCGACGATGGCATGCTTGCGCAGATTGCCCATGCCGCCGATGGCGACGTGCGGCGTGGACTGACGTTGCTGGAAATCGCCGCCGAACTGGCGGGCGAGGGCGGTGAGATCGGCGAGACCACCTTGCAGCAGGTACTCGCTGATCGCACCCGCCGCTTCGACAAGGGTGGCGACCAGTTCTACGACCAGATCTCCGCGCTGCACAAATGCGTACGCAGTTCCAATCCTGATGCCGCGCTGTATTGGCTGGCGCGCATGCTCGACGGCGGCGCCGACCCGGCCTATCTTGCCCGGCGCCTGACCCGGATGGCGGTCGAGGACATAGGCCTGGCCGATCCGCGCGCGCTGCAAATGGCGGTGGATGCCTGGGACAGCTACGAACGCTTGGGCTCACCCGAAGGAGAGCTGGCGCTGGCGCAACTGACCATCTACCTGGCCAGCACCGCCAAATCCAATGCTGCCTACGCCGCATGGAATGCCGCGCGGAAGGATGTCAGCGCGTATGGCACGCAGGACGTGCCAATGCATTCCCGCAATGCGCCGACAAAGCTGATGAAGTCGCTTGGTTACGGCAAGGACTACCAATACGACCACGATGTCGACGGCGGCGTCGCGTTGGACCAGACTGGTTTTCCGGATGTGATGGGTGAACGTATCTACTACCAGCCCGTTGCACGCGGGTTGGAAATCAAGTTGAAGGAAAAACTTGACGTGCTTCGTAACGCCCGCTCGCGATCACGCGAAGATCCAGGCAGGCGACCAGGCAATCAAGGATCCGACCAATGAGTCTTTGGTGGCAGCAACTGATGCTGGTCATGCTGGGCGGCGCGCTAGGCGCCGCAGGACGGTTCTGGCTGGGTGGCAGCATGCGTCATTTGGGCAACGGCATGCCTTGGGGCACGCTGGCCGCCAACCTTGGCGGTGCATTTGCCGCTGGCTTCATCGCGATCTGGCTCGAAGGACGCGGCCCCCAAGCGTTGTACTGGCGGGCATTCGTGATCGTCGGCATGCTGGGGGCGTTGACCACTTACTCTGCGCTGATGCTGGAGTGTCTGGCGTTCACCAGATCCCAGCGTACGGGCCTGATGTTTGGTTACTTGGGCGGCACCTTGATTGGCGGGTTTGCCCTGGTATGGCTTGGAGCGCGTATCGCGACTGGGTTGCGAGCTATGTCATGAACGAGTCAGGGCGTATGGACATCGTCATGAGCATTCCAATACTTCGCATAATGTCTATTATGTAAACATGCTCAACAATTGATCACTCATGCGTGCCTAATCGTATCCAAGATGGTCTGCCCTGCGTATATGTGTCATTAACAGCATCTTTTGAACAGGATCTTGCACGACTCGCTTGAGGGGGACGGGATGAGCCAAATGACAATTGGGCGGCGCATGCGGGAGACGCTGGTGGCTGTAATAGTGGCCGCATGCCAGTCCACATCAGCCTTCGCCGGCACCTTGACAGTCAAGCTCACTGGAGAAGGCGTTCCGCTAAAAAATGCGGTTGTTAGTCTGTATGCGGCAAAAACACCGCCGCGGACGCCTCTAACGCCACGCGAAATGGATCAGCGTGGGCTCAATTTCCAGCCGCATGTGCTGGCAGTCCAGGCTGGTAGCGAGGTCCTGTTTCCCAACAGCGACAACACACGCCACCAGGTGTACTCGTTCTCACCCGCGAAAACGTTTGAACTGCCTCTCTACAGTGGCACCAAGGCAAAACCAATCTTGCTCGGCACGCCAGGCGTGGTGGAACTGGGGTGCAACATCCATGACTGGATGCTTGGCTATATTGTTGTTCTGGACACCCCCTACTTCGCCGTTACCGATGCAAACGGCCGGGTCACCCTGCAGGCACCAGCAGGAAGCTATCGACTGGATGTCTGGCATGAACTGCAAACTGCGCCGACCAACCAACGCACAAGTCAGCAGGTCAGCTTGACTGACGCGAACAAGACCCTTCAGGTCGAGATCCAGGTGAAGCCAGCACAGTCTCAGCAGCAACCTGTCGATGAACGGCTCCGCGATCTCCAGCAAAAATTCCGGAACATCAAGAGTGGGAAATGAACCACGCCCCAGCATGATGCAAAGCATCGGCTTTCGCTCACGCATCCTGCTTGCTTTCATTGCATTGCTGGCAGGCGCGCTGCTGACGACATTGGGCATTGTCAGTATTGCCGCTGACCGCAGTGTACAAAGCCAATTGTCGGATCGATTGGAACTCAGCGAACGCGTCTGGAGCGAATTGTTGCAGGCCAATGCAGACAGGCTGGTGGAATCCGTCTCATTGCTGGCGAAAGATTTCGCGTTTCGTGAGGCAGTCGCCACGGGGGATGACCCGACGGCACAGACCGTGTTGCTCAACCATGGCTTACGCATCCATGCCGACGTGGCGTTGTTGTTGCAACCCGATGGAACCCTGCGAAGCAGTATTCAGGACCACGACCCCAAGCATGCCGAGACGGCGCTGGCGCCAGTCTTGCGAATGGCCGAGCAAGCCGGCACCGCCAACGACGTCGTTTTGCTGGATGGCGAGCCTTACCTGGTGGCGGTGGTACCGGTGCTCGCACCCAGGCGCATCGCATGGGTGGTCATGGGCGTGCGTTATGGCGAAGCTTTCGCCAAGCAATACAAGGCACTAGTCGGTCTGGATGTCACATTGCTTGAACCCAGCCAGGGGCATCTCAATGTGCGTGCGTCAACGCTATCGGAAGTCCAGAGGCAGACCTTGGCTAGCCTGGCGACAACTATTGCTGGCCAGCAGCTGAGGCTGGCAGGCAACAATTTCGCAACACGTATTTTCAACGCAGCGGAAACCCCGAAAGGCGCAATCAGGGTCATGTTGCTGGCGGATATCGATCAGGCCATGCGCCCCAATCGCCTGCTGAAGCGGAACATCATGCTGCTGACTGCCATGGCAGCCGTGGTCGCTTTGTTGCTGGCCGTGCTGGTTGGACGCGGCATCAGTCGACCCATCACATTGTTAGCCGTGGCGGCCACGCGCATTGGACATGGAGACTATGCGGAACCATTGCCGGTGCATGGGCGTGACGAGCTGGCGGAGCTTGCCAGGGCATTCAATTCGATGCAGTCGGGAATCGAGCAGCGTGAAGCACGCATTCAATACCAAGCCAGCCATGACGCATTGACGGGCTTGCCGAATCGAAGCACTGCACTTTATTACCTCGATGCGGCGATTGCCAGCTCGAAAGCCGTGGAGGGCGCCTGCTGCGTGGTGATGCTGGATCTCGACCGTTTCAAGGAAATCAACGACACGCTTGGACATGCGTTTGGTGACGAGGTATTGCGCGAAGTTGCAGCTCGCTTGCGTGAGGACGTCAGCGATGGCGACATGCTTGCTCGTCTGGGCGGAGACGAATTCCTGGTGATCCTCGAAGCTGCCGGTGCAGAGGCTGGTGTCGAGCGCGCCCTCGCGCTGGTCGCGCTGATTGATCAGCCCTTCCTGCTGGGCGAAGCCCAAGTGAGCCTGGATGCCAGCATCGGCATCGCGGCCTTCCCGGAGCATGCAACCGATGCAGCCAGTCTCCTGCGTCGTGCAGACATCGCTATGTACGAGGCAAAATCACTGCATTCGCGTGTGGCTGTGTACAAGCCCGGCCGGGATGAGAACCATCTTCACCAATTAGCGTTGATGGGCGAACTCAAATTCGCGCAAGAACGCAATCAGTTGAGCTTGGCGTTCCAGCCAAAGATCGATTTACGCAGTGGCACAGTGGCCGATGTCGAAGCACTCCTGCGCTGGACCCACCCGAAGTTCGGGAAGATCGGTCCAGACGAATTCATTCCGCTGGCGGAACGTTCGGGCGTGATCAGTGCATTGACCCGCTACGTCATTGACGAAGCATTGCGTGTGGCCGGGTCATGGATGCGCGAACACCTGATCGATAGCGTTGCCATCAACCTGTCGGCAATTGACCTGCTCGACCAGGAATTGCCGGCATTTGTACGTGATCGCCTGGCGGCTCATGGGGTTGTGGGCCAGCACCTGGTGTTCGAAATCACCGAGAGCACGGCGATGCGTGACCTCGGTGCGTCACTGGAGATCATGCACGAACTGCGCGCATGCGGGGTGCGCTTGTCCATCGACGACTTCGGTACTGGCCATTCCTCGCTGGCCCAGTTACGCAGCCTGCCCGTCGATGAAATCAAGATCGACAAGAGTTTCATCATGCTGCTCGGTGGCGAGCAGGATGATTCCGTGATCGTTCGCTCCGCCATCGAAATCGGTCACAACATGGGGTTGAGCGTCATTGCAGAGGGCGTGGAGGACGTGCGCAGCCTGGCGATCCTGCAGTCATTGAATTGCGACATGGTGCAGGGCTACCTGTTCTCCCCTCCCCTGGCAGCTGCGGATTTTCCCGACTGGCACGCAGCATTCAGCCACAACGGCTCGAGAGCGAGATGCGAGGCCTCGTAACTCCCAGATCACAATTTCTCGCCATGGCTGCCTTGGCATGCCTGGGTATGACCCAAGCCCCGTTCGTTCATGCGGGCGACCGCCTGCTGATGACCGGTGGCGCGACGCAGATCGAGGGAAGCGCTGGTGGCGGCATCGTGCCATGGGCCGTGCTGTCCGGCTATGCCAGCGACGGTCAGCATGGAGGCACAGCCTTCATAACCCACGTGCAGACCGGCGACTATGCGCTTGACGCTGCCGGCGTGGCCTATTCCTTCAACAATCGCGTTGAAGTGTCCTACGCACGTCATCAATTGCACCTTGGTACGCTGCGGGATCGACTAGGGCTCCCAACTGCCACCTTTGGCATGGAAATCATTGGCGCCAAACTTCGGCTCGGCGGAGATCTCGTCTACACCCCCATGCCGCAACTGGCTTTGAGTGTTCAGCACAAGCGCCAGTTGAATTTCGACATGCCCAGGTTGATCGGTGCACACAATGACAGCGGCACGGATGTTTATGTATCGGCGACCAAACTATTCCTGGCGGGCGCCGCTGGCCGCAACGTGCTGTTGAACGGTACCCTGCGCGCAACCAAGGCCAACCAAACGGGCCTGCTCGGGTTTGGCGGCGATCGCAACGCTGGCTACCAGACCGTTTTTGAAGGCTCCGCAGCCGTCCTGCTCAATCCGCGCTGGACCGTTGGCGTCGAATATCGACAGAAACCCGACAACCTCGGATTTGCTAGGGAAGATGCCTGGCGCGATGCATTCGTGGGCTGGTTTCCGAACAAGCGCGTGGCTGTGATCGCTGCTTACGCCGACCTTGGCGACATCGTCACCTTGCAAAGCCAGCGCGGGGCATACCTGTCGCTGCAACTCAGCTATTGATCGCCATGCTTACACGACTCGCAATGACCATTGCATTGGTGATCCTGGTTTCGGGCTGCGCTAGCGCGCCACCGGACAACCGAACTTTCACGCAGCTGGGCGGTGCAAGCGGCGTAAAGGGCATCGTCGATGACCTGCTTGAAGCAATTCTCACCGATGACCGGATCAACTTCCAGTTTGTACAGACCGACATCGTGCGCTTTCGCGAAAAACTGATCGAGCAACTCTGCGTCGAATCAGGTGGACCTTGCACCTATACGGGACTGCCCATGGGTGAATCGCATGCGGGGCGCGGCATTGACGACGTGCAGTTCAATGCACTGGTCGAGGATCTTGTCCTCGTCATGGAGCAGCGCAACATCCCCGTTGCAGCACAGAATAGACTTTTGCGGAGGCTTGCCCCGATGCATGCCGACATCGTGCGCTAGTAACCCGTGCCGCCAACGCCTTCGGCGTCTCCATAACGTCATCGCGTAAAGGAATGTTTCAGGAGGTACTGAAATTCGCGGTATTGCGCATCGACGCAAATGCCGCCATTGCCTGCTTGCGGCTTTCTGCAAGATCTACGATGGGGACACGCGGATAGCCCCGGATGCAATTGTCGGAGAACCAGGGCGCATGACGGTATTTGGCAGCCTGTCCCGATAATTCGGGGATCCAACGCGCGATGTACTCGCCATTTGCATCGAACCGCTGTGATTGCAGTACCGGATTGAACACACGCACGTAGGGCGCCGCATCCACGCCGGTCCCTGCGACCCATTGCCAGCCTAGTGTGTTGTTTGCCAGGTCCGCATCGACCAGCGTGTCCCAGAACCATGCGGCGCCGTGTTGCCAGTGCGCACGCAGATTCTTGGTCAGGAAGCTGGCCACGATCATTCGCACCCGGTTGTGCATCCAGCCAGTTGCCCACAGTTCGCGCATCCCGGCATCGACGATTGGAATTCCGGTACGCCCTTGCCGCCACGCATCCAGGTTCGCTTCAGGCACATAAGCCCAGGGGAAATTGTCAAAACGATGGTTGAAGTTGCTTTCGGGTGTGTCGGGAAAATGATGCAGGACATGCTGGGCGAACTCGCGCCAGCCCAGTTGACGCAGGAATACGCCGCCAGCTTCAGGCAATTGTTGGATGCTGCGTGCGATCTGCCAAGTTGATACTTCACCGAAATGCAGATGTGGCGACAAGCGTGAGGTGCCGACCTGTGACGGAAAGTCCCGAGCCTGCACGTAATCAGCCAGCGCCTTTTCGATGA
>JBDSIA010000387.1:0-4701 GCA_039918175.1 Thermomonas sp. | reverse complement strand
AGTCTAAAGCAAGTTCCCATCCGAGCAGGGCCTGATGCCGAAGTTGGACCGCTACCTGAGTAGTGAGATCGCCCGTTCCGTGTTGGCGGCGCTGGTAGTGTTGTCCATGGTCAGCCTGGGCGGTCTGTTCGCCGACTTGCTGGGCGAGATGGCGCGCGGCAAGATGCCGCCGACCTTGTTGATGTCGCAGCTTGGGCTACGCCTGATCCGCTACTTGCCGCTGATCCTGCCGCTGGCCCTGCTGTTGGGTTATCTGATGGCGTTGGGGCGGCTGTATCGCGATTCGGAGATGTACGTGCTGGCGGCAGTGGGCGTAGGCCCGCGTCGTTTGCTGCGGCCGGTGCTGCTGGTGGCGCTGCCGGCGATCGCAATCATCGCGTTGACTTCGATTTGGCTGGGTCCCTGGGCCGACGGCAGGGCCCGAAACATGGTCGCCGAGGCCAACAAGAACTTGCTGGTAGCAGGACTCCAGCCGGGCCGCTTCACCCTGATGGGCAACGGCGGCGTGGCCTACACCGGCACCATGTCCAGCGATGGGACGCAACTCAGCCGCGTATTCGTGTATCGCGAGCGTGGAGATCGGATGGATGTCGCCACCGCCCGCCGCGGCGAGCTGTATCGCGACCAGGGCGCACGAGTGCTCGCGCTGAAGGACGGTTTCCGGGTCGAAGGCCCGCTAGCAGGCAAGGACCTGGACTACCGTTTGATGCGCTATGCGCGCAACGAAATGCTGCTGCCGAGCCCCGATGATGTACGTCCCAGTGACGATCCCGCATTCAAGCCATTCGGCCAGTTGCTTGCCGATCCTTCGCCTGCGGCCAGCGCTCAACTGCACTGGCGGATCGCGCCGCCCCTGCTTGCCTTTGCCTTCGTATTGTTGTCGGTGCCGCTGTCGCGCAGTTCGCCGCGGCAGGCGCGCTACGGCTCGATGCTGCTGGCATTCCTGGCCTACTTGGTGGGCGTGTTCATGATGTTGTTGGGTACCCAGTGGCTGTCGGACGGCACCCTGCCACCTGCGGCGGGCCTGTGGTGGCTGCTGGTGCCGATGCTGGCGCTCGGAGGCTGGCTGTACTTGCGTGACGGACGCATCGCCAAGCCTTGGGGGTTTCGATGAACCTGCGGCCGAGATTGCACGACTACTACATCGCACGCATTGTCATCGTCAGCGTATTAGGGACCTGGGGCGTGCTGTTGGGCCTGGACGTGGTGCTGGGTTTGGCGGGTGAGTTCGGCAGCATTGGCAAGGGCGGTTACACCCTCAACCATGCCATCGCCGCCACTGGGCTATCGATCCCCTGGCGCGCGTATAACCTGTTCCCGACCGCCGCGGTGATAGGCGCGTTGCTCGGTCTTGGCCAGTTGGCAAGCTCCTCGGAGCTGACCGCCTTGCGTGCACTGGGCCTGTCGCGCCGTCGCCTGAGTGCGTCGGTGGCGTTCGCGCTGGCCATGCTGACCTTGTTGATGGTGGCCAATGGCGAGACCCTGGCGCTGTGGGGCGAGGAGCGCGGGCAATCCCTCAAGAGCATGCGCAATCCCGACATGGTGGTAGCCCAGTACAGCGGGCTGTGGGCGCGCGAAGGCGAGATGTTTCTGAATGCCCGCACCGGCGAGCAGAAGGCCGGCAATGGCGACCGTTGGTTGGAATTGCATGGCGTGCGCCTGTTCCAGTTCCAGGACGATGGCCGGTTGCGATCCATCGCCAACGTCGAGGTCGCCGAACATCGCCCCGGGGGCTGGCTGCTGCGCAATGTGGACCGCACCACGTTCGGGCCGAAATCGGTCAAGCGCACCAAGGTCACCGAGGAGCGCTGGGATTCCCGGCTGGATGAGGCTGCCTTGGCGGCCAGTGTGGCCAAACCGCGCAATATGGACAGCTTGGAACTGCGCGACAGTATTGCCTATCGCAAGCGCAACCGGCTGGATGCAGGCGACTTCGAGGAAATCTATTGGGGTCGCTGGTTTTACCCGTTCAACGTGCTGGCACTGTGCCTGGCGGCGATCCCGTTTGCGTTCGGTACCTTGCGCAGTGGTGGCTACGGCAAGCGCCTATTCCTGGGCATCGTGTTTGCGCTGGGTTTCTGGGTGCTGCAACAGATGTTTTCGAGACTGGCCGGGATCTTCCATTTCGACTATCGCATCGCGTATGCGTTGCCACCGCTGATCATGCTGGCTGTGTCGGGATTCTTGTTCAAGCGGCGGTCTGGCTGACTACTGCCGCAACATCCGGGTGCCGCTGAAGCGGTCATGCCAGGTCAACCGGTCGCGATCGAGCCATGCCCACCAGAAGCCGGCGCCCGCCAGCAGCAGTGAAACGCTACCAATCGCATAGCGCAGCCACAGGCAGTACAACGGGGCACCGCCCCCTTCGCCCGCGGCAACCACCCGCAGCCGCCACGGACGCATGCCAATGGTCTGGCCGCCGCGCCGCCAGCTGATGGTCGCGTACAGGCCGGCGACCGCCCATAACGCCGCGAATTCGACCCCGCCAAGCCAGCCACCACGCACGGCATCGCCATGCAGGGCAGTGAACGCGGCGGCAGTCCCCAACCACAGCGCCAGCATCGGGAAGAAATCGTAGGTCAGCGCCAGCAGGCGCCATCCGACAAGCGCCGAACTGCGCGTTATGGTGGGTTGAGGCATTGACATCGGCACAGGATACAGGCGACAGCCGCGCCTTCCGGCAGCTAGTCTGGTGGCATGCCGACCGTCGCAGATCGCCGCCAGTTCGCCCAATCGCTGCCGCCGTTGGCGGATGCGGATGTGCTGGTGATCGAGCGTTTCCTTGATGCGATCTGGGCCGAACGCGGCCTGGCGCCCGCCTCGTTGGCGGCCTATCGCAGCGACCTGCAAGGGCTTGCACGTTGGGTGGGCAAGCGCGCCTCGGCGGACGTTGCACCGCCTGGCCTCGCAGGGATAGATCGACAAACCTTGTTCAACTACCTCGCGATGCGCACCACTGCCGGCTATAGCGCGCGCAGCAATGCGCGTCTGTTGTCGTCCCTGCGGGCATTCCACGCACATGCCGTGCGCCGGGGTGATCGGCGGGATGATCCAACCGCGCTGCTGCAGCCACCCGCTTTGCCGCGGTCGTTGCCCAAGGCCCTGTCCGAAGCGCAGGTCGAGGCCTTGCTGGGGGCACCAGACATTGCCAGCGTAGAAGGCCTGCGGGATCGCGCGATGCTGGAACTGATGTATGCCTGCGGACTGCGGGTCAGCGAACTGGTCGAGCTGCCGGCCACCGCCCTGAACCTGCGCCAAGGCGTGCTGCGGGTGCGCGGCAAGGGGGGCAAAGAGCGATTGGTGCCGCTGGGCGAGGAATCCCAGCATTGGCTGCAGCGCTTCCTGGCCGAATCTCGACCAGCGTTGCTGCCGCGCGCGCGCGATGCGGCGGTGCTGTTCATCGACGGCAAGGGCCAGGCGCTGACCCGGCAGGCGTTCTGGCGGCTGGTCAAGCGCAGTGCGCAACAGGCCGGCATCGAGCCTACCCGGATCAGCCCCCACGGCCTGCGGCACAGCTTTGCCACCCACTTGCTCAACCATGGCGCAGATCTGCGTGCGTTGCAGATGCTGCTGGGCCACAGTTCGTTGTCCACCACCCAGATCTATACCCTGGTGGCGCGCGAACACCTGCGCAGCGTGCACGCCAAGCATCACCCACGCGCCTGAATACCGGCGCGATCCGCCCATCGCCGACAACGACCGGCTGTCGGTGCATGCGACAATCGACGGAACCGCGTACGTACTCACATTGTCGAATGCGCGCCCCTGCCCAAGGATTCCCGATGAAACGCATTGCCCTCGCCGCCCTGTTCAGCGCACTCAGTCTCGGCGCTTGCGCCCAGCCGGCGACCCCCGCGCAGTCCGCCCCAGCTGCCGTCAATGCATTGGCGAAGTCCGCGGTCGCGGGCACGCCAGATGCGCGGGTGCGCGAGGTACTCAAGGACCTCAACCCGCGCATCAGCATCGATCAGATTGGCCCGGCGCCGTTCAGCGGCTTCCGCGAGGTCGTCGCCAGTGGGCAAGTGATCTACGTCAGCGACGACGGCAAATACATGCTCCAGGGAGGTCTGCTGGACATCGCCCAGCGCAAGGATCTGACCGAGGTGGCGATGGCCAAGGTCCGCGCGAACGTGCTCAAGACCTTGCCGACCAGCGACCGCATCGTCTTCGCCCCGGCCGGAAAGCCCAAGCACACCGTGGTGGTGCTGACTGACATCGACTGCGGGTATTGCCGCAAGTTCCACAGCGAGATCGCCGAGTACACCAAGCGCGGCATCGAGGTCGAGTACATGGCCTTCCCGCGCGCGGGCATCGGCAGCCCGGATTTCAACAAGATGGTGGCGGTATGGTGCGCCGCCGATCGCCGCAAGGCCCTCACCGACGCCAAGAATGACCGCGCGGTGGCGATGAAGACCTGTACCAATCCGGTGACCATGCAACATGCCGCTGGCATGCGCATGGGACTGACCGGTACCCCGATGATCCTCACCCTGGAGGGCGTGCAACTGGGTGGTTACCTGCCGCCCGAGGCGCTGCAAAAGCGACTGGACCAGATGGACGCCGAACCTGTCGGTCCGAAGGTGCCTGCCATCGGCGCCTGATCGGTTGAACCGGATGTGGCCGCGCAGGGCAAAAGACCGGCTTGATGCCGGCCTCGGCTACAATCTGCGACCCGTTCCCATCAACTCCCGGACATGATCG
>JBDSIA010000386.1:0-4717 GCA_039918175.1 Thermomonas sp. | reverse complement strand
GCTATCTGGCGAACCTGCGCGAGCACGGTTCGGTCCGTAATTCGGCGACTCGCCTGCGCCGGAGGGATGGTAAGGAAGTCTGGGGGATGGAGACGGTCAACCTGATCCGTGATGACCAAGGCCAGTCCGAAGTGATACAGGGAACCCTGATGGATTTCACCGAGCGCAAGCAGGCGGAACAGGCGCTCCTTTTAAGCGAAGCAAGACTGGAGAAGGCCCAGAGACTCGGACACCTGGGCAGCTGGACCTGGGACCTGACCTCGCGCACGTTGTTCTGGTCCGACGAGCTGTGCCGCATTTGCGGCGTGCCTCCGGGTTATCAATGCCACTCTTTCGCGGACTTCCTTGAGCACGTCCACACGGATGACCGCGCTGAGGTCAAAGCGATACTCGCCAAAGCAATGCTGGACCACCAGCCGTTCAGTCACGAGAACCGGATGGTGCGGCCCGATGGCGAGGTACGTACCGTTCTGAACCAGAGCGAAGTGGTGGTCGACGAACACGGCCAGGCGACCGCACTTACGGGCGCCTGCCTGGACGTCACCGAACGCAAGCAGGAGGAACGGCTTGAGCAGGATCGCAGCTTGATCCTTAAACACGTGGCGCAAAATCGGCCGCTGACGGAAATCCTCTCGCGCATCTCGAGCATGCTGGAGATACAGATACCCGGATCTTTCTGTTCCGTTCTTTTATTGAGAGACGGCCGATTGTGGACAGGCGCTGCGCCACACTTACCCAAGGCCTATTCCGACCAGCTGGAAGGCCTGCCGATCGGACCTGCAGTGGGATCCTGCGGCACCGCATGCTTCAGCGGCCTGACCGTCATCACCGAGGACATCGCCACCGATCCCCTGTGGGACGGCTATCGGCAGCTGGCATTGCCGCACGGACTACGCGCTTGTTGGTCGATGCCCATTCCACCCTCCACCAGCGGCGATCCTGTGCTGGGCTCGTTCGCTGTCTACCGGGATCACCCATCCCGACCTAGCACTCGTGAACTGGAGTTCATGGGCATGGCGGCGCAGCTAGCCGCTGTGGCGATCGAACACCGGCTGCTCAACGATCAACTGTCGCATCAGGCCCAGCACGATGCCTTGACTGGCTTGCCAAATCGTCTGTTGTTCCAGGATCGGCTGGACCAGGCGCTGGCCCAGGCCGAACGCAAGAAACTGCAGGTGGCCGTGCTCTACATGGACCTGGACCGCTTCAAGGGCATCAACGACATGCTCGGCCATTCGGCGGGTGATGCACTCCTGCGCGAGGCCGCCAGACGACTTCAGGCATGCATTCGCAAGACCGACACCCTGGCTCGGCTGGGGGGCGACGAGTTCATCGTGGTCTTGAGCGAACTGAATGATCCTCAAGATGCCATGCGCGTTGCAACCAAGCTCATCGAGGCGATGCGCGCGCCTTTCCACCTGGACCGGCATGAGCTGTTCGTCACACTCTCCCTGGGCATCAGTATCTATCCCGAGGATGGACTGGAAAGCGACACCCTGATGGACAACGCCGATGCAGCGATGTATCGCGCCAAGGAAACGGGGCGAGACAATTTCCAGTGGTTCGCCGCTGAGCTGAATGCCTTGGCAAAGGAGCGCATGAATATGGACGGCCAGTTGCGCCAAGCGTTGAGCTTGGGACAGCTGAGCATGCATTACCAACCGCAATGCGGTGCGGATGGTGAGATTCAAGGGTTCGAGGCGCTGATGCGCTGGCAGCATCCGATCCTGGGCGCGGTGTCGCCCGCAAAGTTCATCCCCTTGGCCGAAGCCAGCGGGCTGATCGTCCCGCTTGGCGAATGGGCACTGCGTACGGCGTGCGCGCAGATGGTTGCCTGGCACCAAGCCGGACATTCAACGCTTCGCATGGCGGTGAATGTGTCGGCCGTCCAGTTCAAGCGCGCTGATTGGGTCGACACCGTGCGTCGCGCCTTGCATGACACGCAGCTGGCCCCCGACGCGCTGGAGCTGGAGATCACCGAGAGCTTGCTGCTGCATAGCGTCAGCGAGACCTCCGCAAACCTCATGGAGCTGCGCGATCTGGGCGTTGGCATCGCGATCGATGATTTTGGCACCGGTTACTCGTCCTTGAGCTACTTGCACAAGCTGCCGGTCACCACCCTGAAGATCGATCAGGCCTTCGTTCGCGAGATCGGGCTGCAATCCCTTCCAGGCCAGGAGGACGCTCCAATCGTCCGCACTATCATCTCGCTGGCCCGCAACCTGGGCATGTGCGTGGTAGCCGAGGGCGTGGAGACGGATGCCCAGCGCGACCTGCTGCTGTTGCTGGGTTGCGACGGACTGCAGGGCTACCTGCTGCATCGCCCGATGCCGGTCGAGCAGGTCGATCTCCTGCTCAATCTTGCAGGCAAAACGTAACGCTCCAGCGCCTGCAAGCCCATTTCATCGGCAGATCAGGAGCGCTGGATAAATTTGCTTTACAGAACCCCACATAAGCTTGGGATTGGCGGGCTGTGCCTGCCGCGTGGCCGGATTTCAGGCCTAACCACGATCAGTAGTGCCAAGCACACCATCGTGGGGAGAGCAGGGCATGAAAGAATTCGACAAGCGGTCACAGCGGCAGTCGCCAATGCAGGCTGCGATTCCTGGACGGGGGCGTTCGGCTTTCACCGGTCGACGAATCAACCTGTTGTACGCCTTTATGACGCTGGCGATGGCCGCACCCGCCGTGCACGCGGACGACATTTTCGACGACGCCTGGCAATGCGCATCAACGGTGGTCAAGGGCGTCGGGGACTTGGCCGGCACAGGCGCCAAGGCGCTGGAGTTCGTTGCCTCGCCCGGCGGCGGTGTCTGTGTGACACGCCTTGGGACGCCGATGACTGCGGCGCCGATCGCTATGGTGCTCACACTGGCAAACGGTGGAATTCTGCAGGAAAACTGTAGTGCCACGCTCTACAACACTGCGGCGATACCGATCGCATTCGGGCTCAGTAAGTTGCCAATCCTGCCCAACTCTTTCAAAGCCCCTCTGGCGGCTATCGTCGCAGGCGAGGCAGGCGAGGCGGCAGGCGTCGCCCTGCAGAAAATACCCGGGATCGAGACCGTCACGGGTTCGCTCACTTGCGGGTGCAACCTGTACGACGCCGGCCTCAGCATTGAAACGATCAAACGTGTACTCAATACCGCCGACCGGATCGGTGATGCCTGTGGTGGGCCGGTTTGGGCCGCGACCAAGGAAGTCGCAGGCGCGGTCGTTGCGGTCGCCGGAGATGCCGTCGGGGCCGGATACCAAGCGGCTTCATCGGTTGTCGACTGGATGAAAAACGAGGACAAGAACATGTCCAACACGGCCTATTTCGACCAGTTCTGGGCACCGAACATCGAGCACTTTGCCGCGGTGGAATTCAAATCGCCGGGCGCGTGGGATGACCAGGATAAATGGCGGGAACTTTGGGATCCCTGCGTTACGTACTTCGTAGATCACACCCTCGGCCAGAAAAACGCGCAGAACGTGTGCGACGCCATGCGCTCGGGCGATTCCCACCCCAACTATTTCGCCGGGAAGGGCTTTTCGCAGCGCATGTTCCGGCGGGTGTTCGAATTCGACGTGACCGGCGCGGTGGACGCGGCGCGCAAGCAGGCGCTCACAGACAATGCCGACATGCAGATCACTGTGCAGGGGACGAAAGACCCGATGGCAACGGATCGGAACCGTGACTATCACGATGCCAATTTTCCTGCGGAACGCCCGAAATTCATACGGGAATCGGTCAATGCGGTGTTTGGGATTCCCACGAAAGAAAAGAAACATGACGGTCTCGTCGTGTCCAACAGCGCCCCGCCGACCACGTGGCCTGCGGACACGGTGGGCGCACGCGCGTTTGATTTCTACGACCAGGTCAAAGGCGACCAAGGCAATCACCGTGCCGACGCCGCCAAGGCCGTGCAACTGGCCATGCAGGACATGGATGTGACCGCACAGGTTCGTGCCGGGGCCGAACAGCGGACGCTGGCTTTTTACAGTAGGGAGGATTCTATAAATCTTGGTTCTGCGTCTGAATCGGACCAGGACAAAGTCAATGCCATGGTGGAGCAATGCCCGACAGACACGTGCCGCGACGGCGTCGGCTTGGGTTACAGGACGTGCTCCATCGCCACCGAGGCGTTCAAGGCAGATAACGCGGCGGCACTCGCCAACTGGGAAAGTCCTCAAAACCGGTGGGCGCAAAGTGAAGTTGATGCCCGTGGAAAGGCGTGCCTGGCACAAGCCAAGAAAACCCTGCGTGGCGCGCTTAACCACGTGGCGGGCGAAACCCCGATGCATGGCAACGCGGTGCCGCAGGTAAAGACAGATGTAGGCCGCTACACGTCCGGAACGACGTCCGACGGCGGGCACCCCACCCGTCGCGATGAGGCGAACACCGGCCGCAACACTCCGGTTACACGCACCGGACGCAATCCGTTCGACGGCGTGCTGCGCAACTCCGTGCCGGTTTCCCGCGACGCCGACGCTGCCCCCGCGGACGAAGTCTCGCCCGCCGAGGCTCGTATAACACCCGATTCGCTAGGCGAAACCGTCGCTGCAGATGATATTCCCGGGTGCACGTCGGCACGCAATCGCGGTCAGTGGATCTGCGACACGAGCGACGGTTATGACCGATGCCTGGTTGCAAAACGCCGTGGCGCTGCGCTCGAGTGCGCGCTGCGAACACCGTGACGGCTCCCGATGCGCGGAGGTCGCATCGCAACGTAAT
>JBDSIA010000385.1:0-3910 GCA_039918175.1 Thermomonas sp. | reverse complement strand
AGGCGAGCGCAGCCGCCGCGGCGAAGCGGAAGTCAGCGCCCTGCAACAGGAAATCGACCGCCATACCATGCTTGAGCATGAGTTGACCGTGGCAAAGCAGGCTGCCGAATCGGCGGTAATGGCCAAGGGCGAGTTCCTGGCCACCATGAGCCACGAAATTCGCACGCCACTCAATGGCATCGTGCCGATGCTCGACCTGTTGATGCATTCGCGCCTGCCGCCGGATCAGCTGGAACTTGTACGCACCGCGTTCTCGTCGTCACACCAGTTGTTGCGGATCGTCGACGACATCCTCGACTACTCCAAGCTCGAGGCGGATAAACTCGATCTGGAAACCACCACGTTCAATCTGCGCGATCTGCTGGAGAGCGTGATCACGTTGATGGAGCGACCCGCCGAAGCCAAGGGTCTGTATCTGAAGCTGGACGTCGAACAGGGCGTGCGGCTTCCGGTGCGTGGCGATCCGATCCGCCTGCGCCAGATCCTAGGCAACCTCATCAGCAATGCGGTGAAGTTCACCGAACGCGGTGGCGTGACCTTGAGCGTCAAGCGCCTGCGGGAAACCGCCGCACAGCATCAGTTGCGCTTCGAGATACGCGACACCGGCATCGGCATCGATGCGCAAGCCCAGGAGCACCTGTTCCAGCCCTTCAGTCAGGCGGATGCTTCAACGACACGCCTGTACGGGGGCACCGGCCTGGGCCTGGTGATCTGTCGGCGCATCGTCACCTTGATGGGCGGACGCCTTGGCGTTGAATCCGAACCGGGCCGTGGTTCGAGTTTCTGGTTCGAGATTCCGCTGCTGAAAGTCCAGGGCGACATGCCTGTGCAGCAGGCAGACGTACATGGCGGGCGGGTCCTCCTGCTCACCACGGATGCGCGGCTGCGCATGCGCCTGACCATGCTGCTGCCGAACTGGGGCATGCGGGTCACCACGGTGGAAAATACCCAAGACGCGCTGGAACGGCTCAGGCAGGCCACTGCACAGGGAGAACCGTGGGCGTATTCGGCAATACTGGCCGACCTTTCTTCGATCCGCAGCACCGCCTTGTCACTCGCCCGCAACCTGCAGCGCAAGGCGCAGTACGGGCAGGCGCGACTGATCTACCTGCGTGGCGAGGACACGACGTCGGTTGAATTGCCGCCCTCGGCCACCGTGATCCCGCGCAATGCGCAGGACGCCGACCTGCGTGCGGCGTTGTCGGCATCCGGCGTGTCCTGGGCCAGCCATGATTTACAGCCTGCGGTGCCTGCCACGGGACGCCCACAATCATCCACGGACAAGACCAAGATCCTGCTGGTCGAGGACAACCCGGTCAACCTGATGGTGGCGCAACGCCTGTTGCAAGTGTTGGGTTACGAGTGCGAGACCGCCGGCAACGGCCAAGTCGCAGTGGAAAAGATGCAAGCCGGGAATTTCGACCTGGTCTTGATGGATTGCCAGATGCCTGTCCTGGACGGCTATTCGGCGACCCGCCGCTGGCGCGAGCTGGAGCAGGAGCGCAAGCTGGAGCATCGCTTGCCGATCGTGGCAATGACCGCCAATGCGATGGCGGGCGACCGCCAGAAATGCCTGGATGCGGGCATGGACGATTACCTGGCCAAGCCGGTGACGCGCAGCGACCTGGAACGCTGCATCAACCGCTGGCGCGGCATCAGCCTGTCGGTCCCGGACACCCTGCCAACCACGGAACAAGTCGGCATGCGCTCACCGCCGGTGCTCAATGCGAGCATCCTCGATGAGTTGCGCGAGGTCCTGGGCAGCGAGGTCGACAAGATCATCGCACTCTACCTGGAGGATTCGCCAAGATTGATCGCGCAACTCGAGCGCGCCGCGGTTGGCGGCGATCCAATCGCCCTGCGGGTGGCGGCGCATACCCTGAAATCCTCCAGCGCGAACGTCGGCGCCACCACCCTGGCGGAAGCCGCGCGCGATCTGGAAGAGGGCGCCCGTGACGGCACCCTGAAGAAACCCGAAGCCATGGTCGCGCGCATCGTCACCGAGTTCGCCCAAGTGCGCAGCGCGTTGCAGTCGACAATTCCGCCAGGACCGCATTGACGGGGCCAGAGCGCTCCGACTGCTGGGCCAACTCGTTCTACTCGCCGATGCGGCTCAACCCCGGTAGCGGCAGCCTGAGCTACAGGTTTCATGCACCACCACCTCTCTCAGTAGTGGCAGCGCCGGCTTGAGCCGCTCCCAGATCCAGATCGCCAGCCGCTCGCTGGTCGGGTTGTCCAGACCCTCGATGTCATTGAGGTAGTGATGATCCAGCTGGTCATGCAGCGGCTTGAACGCAGCCTTGATCTCGGCGAAGTCCATCACCCAGCCGGTGTCCGCACCGGGTTCGCCGGAGACATGCAACTCGATCCGGAATGAATGCCCATGCAGCCGCGCGCACTGGTGTCCAACTGGCACGTTCGGGAGCCGGTGCGCAGCCTCGATGGTAAAGACCTTGAAGATGTCCATGCTGCAGTCCTGCGAGTACTTGCCAGTGAGTGTCCCGGAAGACGAAAACCCGCCGTTTGGCGGGTCTTCGGCCCAGCTTGCAGCGTGAGTGTCCGCGACTGGTGGCTATGGGTGGACTCGAACCACCGACCTCGGCATTATGAGTGCCACGCTCTAACCAGCTGAGCTACATAGCCACGCGGAGAACCGCGAATTATTCACGGATGGCGCGAAGCCGTCAATCAACGGTCCGGCTGCTTGCCCTGCGCGCACGCGACGTGGCAGAGTCGGAACCAGTGAATTTGCTGGAGTCCGCATCGTGATCGATCCGGACGGCTTCCGCCCCAATGTGGGGATCGTGCTGATGCACGAGGATGGTCGGGTGTTCTGGGCACGTCGCGTGCATCGGGATGGTTGGCAGTTCCCGCAAGGCGGGATGAACACCGACGAGACCCCGTTGGAGGCGATGTACCGCGAGCTGCACGAAGAAACCGGCCTGCTCCCGGAACACGTGGATGTGTTGGGGGCCACGCCTGGCTGGCTGCGTTATCGGCTGCCACCACGCGCGATCCGCCGCCACGAGCGCCTGCTGTGCATTGGCCAGAAACAGGTCTGGTTCTTGTTGCGCTTTCGCGGCAAGGACCAGGATCTGCGCCTTGACGTGACTGACAGTCCCGAATTCGACGGTTGGCGCTGGGTCGATTTCTGGTATCCGATGCAGCATGTGGTGACTTTCAAGCGCAGTGTGTACGCCCGGGCACTTGGGCATCTGGCGCCTTTTGCCCGCGCAGTCGCGGGAGTATTGGCGATCCCGACGCCCGCCGAAAATCTGGTTCCTGCCAAGTCACCTGCTTTCCGGGGGAGTGGACGAAACGCCTGACCGGAGACGCAAGCCCTTGATTGCATTGAAACTGAATGGCTAATTACCGTTTATCTGATCGATGTTGCACCGCAACAATCCACGGGTTATGCTGCAACGCACAAATACCGGCATTCCCTGCCGGAAATCGCAGGAGACCCGCCATGAACCAGTTCAACGATCAGATCACCAAGTCCACCGCCCAGTTCGCCGACGTTGCCGCCAACGTCAACCGCCTGGCGCTCGAGAACGCACAGAAGGCCTTCGGCCTGCAGCTTGCGGCCATCGAAGAAAACACCACCGCTGCGTTCGCCTTCTGGGGCGAGCTGACCAATGTGCGTGATTTCGACGGCCTGAAGGCCGTGATGCCGAAGGGTGCGCAGATCGCCCGCGCCAGCACCGAGCGCAACCTCGGCACCGTGCAGGAAGTGTTCGCCAACACCGTCAAGACCAACGAAGCCATTGGCGCACTGGCCAAGGGCCAGTTCGAGTCTGCTACCGCCCAGGCCAAGGCCGAAGTGGAGAAGGTGACCAAGGCTGCTTCCAAGGCTGCCAAGTAAGACCCAGCCAGTCGCGTCGCCTTGCAACGACGCGATACGCGAAAC
>JBDSIA010000384.1:0-6038 GCA_039918175.1 Thermomonas sp. | reverse complement strand
CGCTGGCGCGCATCAAAGGCCTGCAAGTGGTTGGCCGCACTTCATCGTTCCAGTTCAAGGGCAAGAACGAGGACCTGCGCGGTATCGGTGAAAAACTCGGCGTCGCCACCGTGCTGGAGGGCAGCGTGCGCCGCGAAGGCGAACGTGCGCGCATCACCGCGCAATTGATCCGTACGTCCGATGGCATCCATCTGTGGTCGGAGACCTATGACCGCAACGTGAGCGACTCGTTGGCGGTGCAACTGGATATCGCCGAGAACGTCGCGGCTGCCCTCGACGTGCTGCTGGACGACACGCAGCGAGAACGCATGCGAACGGCAGGCGTAAAGAATGTCGAGGCCTTCATCGCTTACCAGAAGGGCTGGAAACTGTATGCCGATGCGCATCGTGACCCGGACGTCGAATTGCTCGATGGCTTGCGCCTGGCCAATGCGGAGTTCGAGCGCGCGATCACGTTGGAACCGGAGTTCTCGTTCGCCCATTACGCGCAGGCCGATCTGTACGAACACACCCTGATCGACGACACCACCACGCATGCGCAGCGGATGGAGGCACAGAGTGCGGCGCTGCAAACGCTGGAACGTGCAGCGGCCACCAGCCCGGACGCACAACAACGCGAACTGGCACTGGCCGAACGGCAGATGCTCAGCGACGACTGGCGCGGCCTGGCCGATCGCATCGACACCGCGCTTGCGCAGCCCGGCTGCAGTGCGCCCAACTGGTTGCCGGTATTTGCCAGCATGTTTGGCTACGGCGAAAAACTCGACGATGTGCTGAAGCGAGCCAGCGTCTGCGATCCGCTGAACAGCATCAGTTGGGGCACACGCATCTGGGTGGCGCGCGCCAATGGTAATCCGCAACGCATGCAGGCGATTTTCACTCTATGGCGTCAAGATCAACCTCTGCTTGCACCCTCCGCAAACCAGGCAGTGGCGCTTGCGATGCTCGGGCAGATAGATGAAGCCAAGCGCCTTCTGGCATCGCTTGCCAACCCTGACGCAAACGCGAGTGGCGTCGCATTGGTGGTAGCCAGGCTGGCCGGGACTGAGCTGGCCCAGGCCGAGGCCTTGTTGCAGAAGACCGACCGTGCCAGCGCCAAGGCCCGGCAGTGGGAGATGGTGGCACTGGATCAGGCCGCCTTGTTCGGCACCCGCGAAGATGCCAACCGCGCTGCTGCGCGCCTCGATGCGCGGCCTGCGGGTGGCCTGCTGCTGGCCGTAGCCATGACCTATTGCGGCTGCGGCGTTCCGTTCGACCTAGAGGCGACGCCTAGGTTCAAGGCACGGCTCGCCGAGTCCGGTTTGAATTGGCCGCCGCCCGTGGCGATCCATTACCCGCCGCGTGCACGCGAAACCTCACCATGAGCTTTATTTCCGAACTCAAGCGCCGCAATGTCATCCGCATGGCCGGGTTGTACCTGGTTGGCGCGTGGCTGGTCACCCAGGTGGCGGGCACGCTGCTGCCGATCTTCAAGACGCCAGAGTGGGTGTTGCAGGCGCTGGTCACCTTGCTGGCCATCGGCTTCATGCCTGTGCTGGTGTTCGCGTGGGTCTTTGAGCTCACGCCGGATGGCTTGAAGCGCGATGCCAAGGTGTCCATTGCGCCGCGCACCGCGCGCCGGCTGGACCGGATGATCATCGCGGTGCTGGCGCTAGCCATTTGCTATTTCGGGTTCGACAAGTTCGTTCTGGCCCCGGAACGCGCTGCGGCGCAGGCGGCGTCCGCTCGGGCCGCGGCCGCTAGTGTCGCGAAATCGACCTCACCGGCCGACAACCCCTCGATTGCCGTGCTGCCCTTCGTCAACATGAGTTCCGATCAGGAGCAGGAATATTTCTCCGATGGCATGTCTGAAGAGATACTCAATGCCCTGAGCAAGGTTGACGGTTTGAAAGTCGCCGGGCGCACCTCCTCGTTCTTCTTCAAGGGCAAGAATGAAAACCTGACCACGATCGGCAAGACGCTGGGCGTGGCGCACGTGCTGGAAGGCTCGGTGCGCAAGCAGGGCGAAAAGGTCCGTATCACCGCACAGTTGATTCGTGCCAAGGATGGGTTTCATCTCTGGTCGGAAACCTACGACGGTGATTTGAAAGACGTCTTCGCATTGCAGGAAAGCATCGCGCGCGCCATCACCGGCAAGCTGCAGGTGATCCTGCAGGGCGACCAGAAGACCCGGCTGGTGAATGCCGGCACCAGCAACACCGAGGCCTACACCCTGTACCTCCAGGCCAGTGCCACCTTCAATCGTCGCGATGCGGAGCGTTACGCCGAGGCGATGCAGCAGCTCAAGCGGGCCACCACCCTGGATCCCGGGTTTGCACGTGCCTACTCGCGGCTGGCGGCGTTGTACGCGGTGGCGCTCAGTGTGGACACACTCGACTTCGATGCGTCGATGATCGCGCTCGAGGAATTCGCCGGGCGTGCTTCACGGATCGATCCCTCGCTTGCCGAGCCCCACGCAGTGCTTGGCCAGGCATTCAACGCTCGGCGCAACTATCGCAAGGGCAGCGAGGCCTTTGCACGTGCGCTGGTACTAGAGCCGGACGACGTCACCACGAATTTCGGGCGTGCGCGGGCCCTCATCAACACGGGTTACCGGCCGCAGGGCATTGCCGCACTGGACCGCACGCTGCAGCTTGACCCGCTGCTGACAAATGCGCTGGCGTGGCGGGGTCGCGCGTATATCGCTGACGGGGCCCTTGAGCAGGGCGAACAGCTGCTGCGACGTGCAGTGGAGGGCGGGCATGGGTTCGTCGGTCTCGCCATGTCCCAGCTGGAACGGGCGAGAGGGAACCGTGACGCGGGCATTTCGCAGCTCACCGCCGGCTTCAGCTATTTCACCAAGGCATTCCCGCCGGGAACGGCGGAGGTGTTCGCCCGCGCCAGCTTCGGCGACGCCGCAGCCAAGGCCAGGGCGCTCGCCGTGATCGACGCCTACCTCGCCCGCAATCCGACGCACATCAGCGGCGTCGTGCCCTATGCCCTGCTCCAAGCCGGCGAGCCCGCGCGCGCATTCGCGCTGTTGCAGGACAAGCCCAGCAACAACGACAGCCTGATGATGAGCGAATTGTTCAGCCCATCGCAGGCTGCCGCCCGGCGCTCGCCGGAGTTCGCCAAATTCGTGCGAAGAATGGGCCTGGCGGACTACTGGGATGAATTCGGCCCGCCGGATGCCTGCCGCAAGAACGCCCAGGGCGATTACGCCTGTGAGTAATCAGAGCTTCATCGCGGAACTCAAACGTCGCAATGTCATCCGTGCCGCCGGGTTGTACCTGGTCGGTGCGTGGTTGCTGGTGCAGGTAGCGAGCACGGTGTTGCCCGCTTTCGACGGGCCAGCTTGGGCCTTGCGCAGCTTGATTATTGCGCTGGCAGTTGGATTCATCCCTGCGATGATCGTCGCGTGGGTGTTTGAGCTGACGCCCGATGGCCTCAAGCGCGACGGGGACGTCAAGCCTGGGGAATCTATCGCCCCGCAAACTGCGCAGCGGATGAACCAGTGGTTGCTGGTCGTGTCGATCGTGGCCGTTGGCTATTTTGCGTTCGACAAATTCGTGCTCTCTCCGCGCCGTGATGCGGCGTTGGTGACGCGAACGACGGCACACATCACGGCGGAAATCAGCGCCGAGGCAGCGAAGGTCAACCCCAACTCGATTGCGGTGCTGCCGTTCGTCAACATGTCCGGCGACAGCAACAACGAATATTTCTCCGACGGCATCAGCGAGGAAATCCTCAACGTGCTGGCGCAGATTCCGAAACTGCAGGTTGCCGCACGCACCTCGTCGTTTTCATTCAAGGGCGCCGGCAAGGAAGTGCCGCAGATCGCAAAGGAGTTGAAGGTGCGCATGGTGCTGGAAGGCAGCGTGCGCAAACAGGGCGAACGCGTGCGCATCACCGCGCAGCTGATCGATGCTTCCAATGGCTTCCATGTGTGGTCGCAGACCTACGACCGTGACCTTAAGGACATCTTCGCGATCCAGGACGAGATCGCAAAAGCTATTGCCGATGGGCTGAAGGTCAAACTCAGCGAGACGACGGCGCCCGGGAAGAACTCCACCGGTACGCGCAGTCTGGCTGCTTACGATCTGTATTTGCGCGGGATGGCGCTGTGGCACACCCGGCGGGAAAAGGACTTGTTGGAGGCGGTGGAGTTGTTGCAGCAATCCACTGCGCTAGACCCGGAATTTGCGCAGGCCTATGGCGGGCAGGCACTGGTCTACACGATTCTGCCTGGTTACAGCGCTGCCATCTCTTGGAAAGACGCCCTGGAGCGTTCCCAAAGCGCCGCACTGCGCGCAATCGCGCTCGATCCCGCATTGCCAGAAGCGTATGCGGCGCTGGCAAACACCTCAACCAACTTGTTGGACCGCGACACGGCGGTCGAGCTGTTGCGTCGGGCGGTAGTGCTGCGACCATCGTTTGCAACCGCGCACCATTGGTTGGGCAACGGATTGCAGGGCAAGGGAGATTTGGCAGGCGCGCTCTCCGAACTCGAGCGCGCGTCGACGCTGGATCCCAGGTCGCCGGTCATCGGCGACAACGAGGCGTTTGCATTGATGGCGCTTGGCCGCAATACCGAGGCCAAGGCGCGTTGCGAAACAGTGTTGAGGTATGCGCCAGATTTCGTTGCGTGCCTGCAATACATCGGCGTGCTGGACTTGATGGCGAAGGATTGGATTGGCGCGTCATCGATGTTCCAACATTTGGCTGTCGCGGGCAATCCCAGCGCCCATGCCCAGGGCCGTGATTTGGTTGATGCGCTGTCCGGACGTAGAGACAAGCATGCGCTTGCAGTGCGGATGGCTGCATTGCCATTCAACAGCAATGTCGACAAGGGCAGCGGCAACGGGCTGGAAGACCAAGTCGTGGCATTGGTGCTGGTGCTGCTCGAGGAGCATGCACTCGCGCTGGACTATATCGAGCGCAATGCAGGCAATCTGGGCAGCACGATGGACTGGGCGGTCATGCTGCCGCAGATGGATCCGATCCGTTGCGAGCCGCGTTTCGTCGCGGTGGTGGCAAAACTGAAAACCACCGACCCGCGGCACGCGACGGTGTGCGGAGGCAAATCCTGACATGAACCTGCTTGCCGAACTGAAACGCCGCAACGTCATCCGCGCCGCCGGCTTGTACCTGGTGGGTGCGTGGCTGCTGGTGCAGGTGGCTGGCACTGTGTTGCCATGGTTCGACGTGCCGCAAGCAAACCTGCGTGGCTTGGTGCTAGTGCTTGCCGTCGCTTTCCTGCCGGCGATGATCATTTCCTGGGTATTCGAGCTGACGCCTTCCGGCCTCAAGCGCGACGAGGACGTCACTGCGCAGGAATCCGTGGCGCCGCAAAATGCCAAGCGCATGGATCGATTGATTCTGATCGTAGCGATCATCGGGATCGGCTACTTCGCCTTCGACAAGTTCGTGCTTGCACCGGGCCGCGATGCAGTACTTGTCACACAGACGGCGGCGCATGTGACAGCCAAAATCAGCGCCGAGAAATCGAAGATCGATCCACGTTCAATCGCGGTGCTGCCCTTCATCAACATGTCGCAAGACAAGGACAACGAGTATTTCTCCGACGGCATTTCCGAGGAACTGCTGAACGTTCTGGTGCGCGTGCAGGGGTTCAACGTCGCCTCGCGCACATCATCCTTCGCGTTCAAGGGGCGCGAACTCGGTACCAGTGAAATCGCCAAATCGTTGAAGGTGAAATACATCCTGGAAGGCAGCGTGCGCAAGCAAGGCGAACAGGTGCGCATCACTGCGCAGTTGATCGATGCCGCCAGTGACCGCCACCTGATGTCGCAAACCTACGATCGCAAGCTCGCCGACATCTTCAAGATCCAGGACGAGATCGCCAATGCGATCGTCACGGCAGTGCGCGGATCGGTTGATGCCACTTCTGGTGGCAAGGCCGTGAGCGTGACGGCCGACACGGACAACCTCGATGCCTACCAGGCTTACCTCAAGGCGCGCGAGCTGTTTATCGCGCGGTCCAACCTCAAGGAAAGCGTGCGCCTGTTCGAACACGCGGTGGAACTCGATCCGAAGTT
>JBDSIA010000383.1:0-1974 GCA_039918175.1 Thermomonas sp. | reverse complement strand
ATCTGCCGGGTCAAGGTGATCGCGCCGTGCGCGTCGATCACCCTGGTCGGGCGCGGCATGCGCTCGCTGCTGCACAAGCTGTCCGAAGTCTGGGCGATGTTCGGTCGCGAACGCGTGCACCTGATCTCGCAGTCGTCCAACGACCTCAACCTGACCTTCGTGGTCGACGAGGCCGCCGCCGACGGCATGCTGCCCCGGTTGCACGCGGCCCTCATCGACAGTGGCGCGATGCCGGTCTATGAGGACCAGGTATTCGGCCCGCGCTGGCGCGAAATCAATGGCACGCTGCGGCCACGCGGCACGCCGTGGTGGCGCGCAGCGCGCCAGCGCGGCGCCTTGCTGGTGCTCGCCGCACAAGGCACGCCGCGCTACGCCTATCACTTGCCCACGGTGCGCGAACGGGCCCGCCAGCTGAAGGGCATTCAAGCGGTCGACCACCACTACTACGCGATCAAGGCCAATTCCCATCCAGTGATACTGAAGGCGCTGGTGGCAGAGGGCTTCGGCCTTGAATGCGTGTCGCAGGGCGAACTCGAGCGGGTATTCGAAGTCCTGCCCGATCTTTCACCAGAACGCGTGCTGTTCACCCCGAGCTTCGCGCCCATCGACGAATACGCGGCAGCACTGGCCCGCGGCGTCACCGTGACCGTGGACAATGCCGAGTTGCTGCGCCGCTGGCCCGAGGTATTCCGTGGCCGTGCGTTGTGGCTGCGGATAGACCTTGGCCATGGCGATGGTCATCATCAAAAGGTGAATACCGGCGGCAAGGAATCCAAGTTCGGCCTGTCGGCCCAGCGCGTGGAGGACTTCGTCGAGATCGCGCGCGGACTCGATGTGCGCATCACCGGCGTGCACGCGCATCTGGGCAGCGGCATCGAGACCAGCGAGCACTGGAAGCAGGTCGTGGATGAACTGGCCGGTTTTGCTCGCCGCATCGGCAGCGTCGAGATCCTGGACATTGGCGGTGGCTTGCCGATCCCGTACAGCGATGACGATGAACCTTTCGATCTTGATGCATGGGCTAATGGTTTGGCATCGATCAAGGCTGTCCATCCAGCGTTCAAACTGGCGATCGAACCGGGCAGGTTCCTTATAGCCGAAGCGGGCGTGCTGCTCACGCATGCCACCCAAGTGATCGAGAAGGATGGCGTGCTGCGGGTAGGGCTGGACGCGGGCATGAACGCCCTGATCCGGCCCGCGCTTTACGACGCTTGGCACGACATCATCAACTTGTCGAGGCTGGATGAGTCGTGCAATGCGGAGTTCGAGGTAGTCGGTCCCATTTGTGAATCCAGTGACGTATTCGGCCAGCGCGTGAAGTTGCCAAGGACCACGGCACCGGGCGACGTGATCATATTAGCCGATGCCGGTGCCTACGGCATGGCGATGGCCAATACTTACAACCTGCGGGCCTTGCCGCTCGAGGACGTGATCGAATGAGTGAGTGGATGTTCCAGCGCGACGCCATCTGCGAATTCCGTTTCGTGCGTTGCGATTTCGATACTGCGACCGGCGTCGCGCAACTCGTGTACGCCTTCGATGACGGCCCAGAGCTGATCGAGACCGTGACCGTGCCCGGGGCGCCGTTCCAGATGGATGCGCTGCGTGCCAAGGCCGTCCAGCAAGCCTTGCATCTGCTGCACCTGGTCGCCGGCGTGAGTTACTACAAGGCCGCGGTTCCGCAACGCATCCGCATCGATGGTTACGAGATCGATGCCGACATCGCGTCATTGATGGAATCGATCTACCTTAATGGCCTTGGTGAGTTCGCCCATCGCAATGGGCTCGACCTGCATGAGCGCATCCGTTTCCCGCATCGCCAAGGCAGGGATGCCGCCGCGCCATCTGTGGGCCTGCGCGAGCATGCGCTGGTCGCGATTGGTGGCGGCAAGGATTCGCTGGTCAGCATCGAAAGCCTGCGAAGTCTGGGGGTCGAGCAGACGGTGACCTGGATCGGCGGCTCGCAGTTGATCG
>JBDSIA010000382.1:0-1523 GCA_039918175.1 Thermomonas sp. | reverse complement strand
CCGCTCAGGTTTTGCCACTGCACGCCGAACTCGGCGGCCTTGTCGGCGGTGAGTTCCACGATCAGCGCCTCGACGTAGACCTGCGCCCGCCGCACATCGAGCTTGTCGAGCGCTGCGCGCAGGTTGTTATAGATCGCATCAGGCGCGGTGATGATGATCGAGTTGGTCGCCGCGTCGGCCTGGATGATGCCGGGCACGGTGGCTGAGGGCACGCTCGAAGGGGCCAGCATCTGGCCCGCGCCACCGGGTGCGGGCACGCCCAACGGCACCGCCGCGGCGACTGCCGGGGCTCCGGCTTCGCCCTGATAGATGGCCCGCAGGGTCTCGGCGAGCTTTACCGCCTCGGCATTCTTCAAGTACACGACATGGATATTGCCGCCGGCGTTGGTGCGCGAGTCCAGCATCGCCACGAACTTGCGCAACTGGACCAACCGCGAAGGATCGCCTGAGCGCGCGAGCAGGCTGTTTGAACGCGCATCGGCGACGACGCTGAAGCGCTGGGTGGCCTCGGTCGTGGAAGCGCCTTGCAGGGATTCGGCGAACAGCTGGTTGACCGTCGCAGCCACGTCGACTGCGGAGGCGTACTGCAGCGGGATCACGATCGGATCGCTGCCGCTGGGCAGATCGATCGAATCGATGATCCGCGACAGGCGCTGCATGTTGTTCGCATAGTCGGTAATGACCAGCGTGTTGTTGCTCTGGTACGCGGTGATGGCATTGTTGGGCGAGATCAGCGGACGCAGTATCGGCACCAGCTGCGAGGCGGACTGGTATTTGAGCGCAAATACCTGCGTCATGATCCGGTCGCCGCTGACGCGCGCCATGCCTTGGCGGCCAATGGTCGGACTCGGGTACAGCTTGGCATCGGCCTCAGGCACGATCCTGACGATGCCGCGATCCTCGATTGCGGCAAAACCCTGCAGGCGCAGCGCCGAGAGGAACACGTCATACACCAGCGCCCGCGGCAACGGCTCGGCAGACACGATGTTGATCGTGCCCTTGACGCGCGGATCGATCACGAAGTTCTTGCCGGTGACCTCCGCCACGACCTTGACCACGCCTTCGACTTCGGCGTTGACGAAGTTGAGCATGACGTCGTCGGGATTTTGCTGGGCATTCAATGGCCATGCCGGGCAGATCGCCATGGCGATTACCAACCAGAACAGTGCATTTCTCAACGACATGTCATTTCATTCTGGCTGAATATCGGCGAAGGACTCCCATCTTAGGAGGAAAACTCATTGGCTGGGCGGGGTCGCAGGCGGAGTTTCGGGCGGAGTCACTGGCGCGGTCGCAGGCGCAGGGGTCGGTTCGGGCAATGTCAGAGTCTCGCGGCGCCCTCCGCGCTCAAGGATGACGTGGCGGGCTGCCACTTCCGCGAGCACGATGCCGGGCAAGACATTTTCGCCTTCGCGCACGGCGATGATCTCCTTTGCCCCCAGTTGCACGGCGGCATACCCGCCGTGCCCTGGAGTGGCCGCGACGATCCCGAGCAGGCGGATCGCGATTCCGGTCGGCGCGGC
>JBDSIA010000381.1:0-2904 GCA_039918175.1 Thermomonas sp. | reverse complement strand
TCGCGCATCTTGGTGCGCCAGACTTGCGCGAAGGCAAGGAAAAAGCGCTGATCGCCGCTAAGGCCGTCGATCACCGGCGCGGGTTTGTCGCCCAGTGACTTCAGATACGCCTCGTGCGCGACCTGCAGGCCGGCCAGGTCGGCGATGTTCTCGCCCAGGGTCTGCTCGCCATTGATGTGCAGGCCCGGGAGCGGCTCGTAGGCGTCGTACTGCTTGATCAGCTGTTCGCCGGCCGCCTTGAAGTGGGCCGAGTCCTCCGGCGTCCACCAGTTCTGCAGCTTGCCGGTGGCGTCGAATTCCGCGCCCAGGTTGTCGAAGCTGTGGCTGATCTCGTGGCCGATCACCGCGCCGATCGCGCCGTAGTTGGCAGCGGCATCGGCCTTGGGATCGAAGAACGGCGCTTCCAGAATCGCGGCCGGGAAATTGAGCGCGTTCTGCAGCGGCAGGTTGACCGCGTTGACCGTTTGCGGGTTCATCCACCATTCGGCGCGATCGACGGGTTTCCCGAGCTTGGCCAGCTGGTGGCGGGTTTCGGCCTGTTCGGCGCGCACCGCATTGCCGAATGCATCGTCGGCCTTGATCTCCAGCGACGCGTAATCCCGCCAGCTGTCCGGATAACCGACGCCGACCTTGGTCGCGGCCACTTTCTCCTTGGCCTTGGCCTTGGTGGCCGCGCTCATCCACTCCAGCTTGTCGATGCGCTCGGGGAACACCGCCAGCAGGTTGGCCACCAGTTGCTGCACCTGTTCGCGCGATGCAGCCGGGAAATACTTGTCGGCATAGAGTTTTCCGACGGCATCGCCCAGATCATTGTTGACCGCGCCGAGCGCGCGCTTCCAGCGATCACGCTGCTGCGGCGTGCCCGACAGCGCCGTGCCGTAGAAACCGAATTTCAGGTCGTCATAAGCCTTCGGCAACAGGTTGGCGTTGTGGTTGAGGGCGTGGAACGTCAGGAAGTCCTTCCACGTCTGCAGCGGCTGGCTGGCGACCAATGCGGAGAGCTTGGTGATCGCCTCGGGCTGCCAGGCGTAAATCGTCTTCGCATCGCCGATGCCGCCCGCCTTGAAGTAGGTCGCCCAGTCGAGGCCCGGCGCTTTCTTCGCGAAATCTTCCATCGACCACGGGTTGTTGGCCTTGTGGATGTTCTCGGTGTCCACGATGCTTGCCTGCGCCTTAGCGATCCTGGTTTCAAGTTCGAGGATCGACTGCGCCTTGGGCTTGGCGTCCGCAATGCCGGCGGTCTCCAGCATCGCCGCGATGTAGTCACGATACTGACCGCGCAGCGCCACCATCTTGGCGTCGCTTGCCAGGTAGTAGTCGCGGTTGGGCATCCCCAGTCCGCCCTGCAGCAGGTAGGGATAGCTGTGCTGCGGGTCTTCCAGGCCCTGGCTGACGAACAGGCCGAACAGGTGTTCGGTTTGATAATTGGTGGCGTTGAGCGGATCCACGTCGACCCGCAGGTTCTCGCCCATTACCTGCGCCAGCGTGGCCTTGTCGGCGATGGCGTCGATCTGGTCCAGGCGCGGCTTGATCGGTTCCAGGCCACGCGTTTCGATCGTCGCAGCGTCCATGTAGGCGGCGTAGTAATCGGCGATGCGGGCTGCATCGCTTCCCGCAGCCGGGTTGGACTTGGCGATCGACTGGATCAGGTCCTTGTTGCGTTTCTCGGACAACTCGAACACCTTCACGAACACGCCGGTGCTGGAGCGGTCGGCCGGAATCTCCGCGGTCTTGCGCCATTCGCCATTGGCGTAGGCGTCGAAGTCGTCGCCGGGCTGCACCGTCTTGTCGATGCCGGCCAAGTCAATGCCACTGGTCGGGGCCGCGGCGGGCATTTGGGTTGGCGTCGCCGCCGTTGGCTCGGTGTTGGCTGCATTGCGATCGCACCCGGACAAGGCGACAAGAACCGCGAGCGCAAGTGCACCGCGACGGAATGATGTGGACGTCATGATGATTCCTCGAACGTGGGAGACCCGGCGATAGTGAGCCGATCCTCGTTGGGAACATGTGCAGGAAGTCAGGGCGCTACACTCGGCTTCTGTCGAAGGAGCGCATGCCGATGACCGCCGAGCTGTACCCGGTACCTGCAGATTTCGCCGCCCATGCACGCATCAACCGCGACGATTACCAACGTCTTTACGCGCAATCGCTGCACGATCCGGACGCATTCTGGATGGATACCGCCAAGCGGCTGGACTGGATGCAGGCGCCGACGCAGGTCAAGGATGTCAGCTTCGAGGTTGATGATTTCCGCATCCGCTGGTTTGCCGACGGGCAACTGAATGCAAGCGTCGAGTGTCTTGACCGGCACTTGGATACGCGTGGCGACAAGACCGCCCTGATCTTCGAACCGGACGATCCGAACGGAACATCGCAACGCATCAGTTATCGCGAACTACACGCGCGCGTGTGCAAGCTGGCCAATGCGCTGCGCAACCTCGGCGTGGCCAAGGGCGACCGGGTCACCATCTACCTGCCGATGATTCCCGAAGCGGTGGTGGCGATGCTGGCCTGCGCGCGCATTGGTGCGGTGCACATGGTGGTGTTCGGCGGCTTCGCGCCGCAGTCGATCGCCGACCGCATCGGCGATTGCGCCAGCAAGCTGATCATCACTGCCGACGAAGGCCTGCGTGGCAGCAAGCGCGTGCCGCTGAAGGCCAATGTCGATGCCGCGCTGGCACTGCCCGGAACCAACAGCGTCGAGACCGTACTGGTGGTGCGTCACACCCACGGCGCGGTGGACATGCAGATGCCGCGCGACCGCTGGTACGACGCCGTGGTCGATATGCAGCCGGACAACTGCGAACCCGAATGCATGAATGCCGAGGACCCGCTATTCATCCTCTACACATCGGGCAGCACCGGTAAGCCGAAGGGTGTGTTGCACACCACCGGCGGCTATCT
>JBDSIA010000380.1:0-4987 GCA_039918175.1 Thermomonas sp. | reverse complement strand
TTTACCGCCGGCCCGCTCGACCTGGGTCGCAGCCAGCTGTTGGCTGATGTCGCCGGCCGTGACGCCGTGCGCCTGCAGCGCCTGCGGATCAAGATCAACACGCACTTGCCGCTCGACGCCACCAATGCGACTGACAGCGGCCACGCCTTCCACGCCATACAGCGCACGCATGACCTGGCGATCCACGAACCACGACAGCTCGTCGGGCGCCATGCCTGGCGCACTGACCGCGTAGGTCAATAACGAGCCGCCGATATCCACTTTGGAAATGATTGGCTCCTGGATGTCCTGCGGCAGGTTCATCCGGATCCGGGTGACCGCGTCCTTGGTGTCGTTCAATGCCGTCGACAAGTCGGCTTCCAGGTTGAATTCAACCTGGGTGGTGGAGCTGCCCTGGACCACGGTCGACACGACGCGCTTGACGTTGTCCAAGGTGGCGACCGAGTCTTCGACCTTGCGGGTGACTTCGGTTTCAAGTTGCGATGGCGAGGCGCCCGGCTGGGTGATGGTCACCACGACCATCGGGAAGGCGATGTCGGGGAAGCGCGCGACCGGTAATTGATGGAACCCCCATAGACCCGCCACGCACAACACGAAGAACACCATCACTGCCGGGATCGGGTTGCGGATGCCCCAGGTGGACAGACTGCCGCCGCCGCTCATCGTGCGGCGGCCGTTGCGCTTGCGTCGCTTTCAGCATTGACTGCTGCGACGATGCGAACGGTATCGCCGTCACCGAGGAAGCCCGCGCCATCGTTGACCACGCGATCACCGACCTTCAGGCCCTCAAGCACTTCAAGGTGCCCGGCATCAGTGCCACCGGTGCGAATCCGCACGCGATGCACGATGCCTTTTGCGTCCACAGTGAACACATTGGGATGACCGTCGCGCTGCACCACGGCGGCCGTGGGCACCGTGATTGCCTGGGCCGAGCCGGTGTCGATGCGGCCCTGCAGGACCGTGCCGGGTTGCAGGCCGTCGGGTTGCGGCAGGTCGGCGTAAATGGTGCCTGTCCTGGTACTGGCATCCACGCCAGGACTGACCGCGCGCACGTTGCCCAAAACGACCCTTCCGTCGCGCGTGGCCAACGCGATGCGATCGCCGGGCTTGACCCGCGCGAGTTCGGTTTCGGCCAGCTCAGCGCGCCATTCCAACCGGCCCTGGCGGATCAGGCGCAGCAGTTCGCTGCCGGAAGCAACCACTTGGCCCGGTTGCACCAGCCGCTTGGAAATCACCCCGGCGTCGGGCGCGCGCAGGTCGGCAAAACTGCGGCGCAACACGGCGCTGTCGCGCATCGCACGCGCGGTGCCGACCCGTGCGTCGCCCTGCACGCGGCCGGCACGCAACGCATCGATTTGCGTCGCGCTGATGTACTTGTCCTTGATTAGCGCTTCGCCACGCGCCAGTTGCGAGCGCGCCAGCGATGCGCCGGCTTCGGCTTCGCGCAGGGACGCATTGGCTTGCGCCAGGTCGCTGTCCAGGCTGCGATGGTCCAGCTGCAGCAGCAATTCGCCCTTGCGCACCTGTTGGCCGACATCGACATTCAGCGCGGTGACGCGCAGGCCGCTGACTTCCACCCCGAGCTGCATTTCCTCCCATGCGGCAACCGGGCCGGACACCAGCACGCTGCGCTGGATCTGCCGCGATGTTGCGGGAACAACGGTCACGGCCATGGCGCTGGTGGGCGCATCGTCGGCAGCTTTTTCATCCTTGCTGCAGGCCGCAGTGCCTACGGTGAGCGTCAGGACCAGGGCGAGTGCGAAGAGTTGGCGGCGCATGCGCGGACGTCTTGTAAAGCAGGCGGGCGCACAGTCTAACCTAATTATGTACCGCTCAGTACAATAAGTGGCCGCGCCGGATTTAAGCAGCTGGCAGGCGGAAAAAAGCCGTTGCCGTGGCATTTGTCGAAGCGGCCACGGTGGCAACCTCTTCGCTGCGGTCGCGCGCCAGTTCCTCGACGATGTGGGCCAGGTACTTTGGCTCGTTGCGCCGATGCGAGGGCAGCGGTTTGACCGTACGCGGCAACAGGTAAGGCGAGTCGGTTTCAATCATCAGACGGTTGCCCGGAATGTGCCTGACCAGTTCGCGCAGGTGGAGGCCACGGCGTTCGTCGCACAGCCAGCCAGTGATGCCGATATGCCAGTCGTGATCGAGATAGTCGAACAGTTCTTCTCGTGTGCCGGTGAAGCAATGCACCACCGCCGGGCCGAGGCGGCCGTCGAAATTCTTCATCATCGCCATGAAATCGACATGTGCATCGCGTTGGTGCAGGAACAAAGGCTTGCCGTTCTCGGAGGCCAGTTGCAGCTGGCGTTCAAAGGCCTTGCGTTGTGCCGGCCGCGGCGAGAAATCGCGAAAGAAGTCAAGCCCGCATTCGCCTATCGCGACCACTTCAGGATGCGTATGCAGGGCGCGCATCTCGGCATCGCACTCATCGGTGTATTCGATCGCGTGGTGCGGATGCACGCCGGCAGTGGCGAACAATTCGCCAGGATGCTGTTGGGCCAGCGCGAGCGCCTGTGGGGAATGTTCACGACTCGCGCCAGTAATGATCATTCGCGTCACGCCGGCTTCGCGCGCACGTTGCAGCACCGCATCGCGATCGCGGTCGAAACTGTCGTGGGTGAGGTTGGCGCCGATGTCGATGAGTTGCATGCCTGCAGTTTAACGGTGCTATCGAAACCTCAGCACGGTCGTCGTGGTGTGGCGTCTTGCCGCGGTAAGCGCGCCAGGAAGACGCGCGCCCGAATCGGCACAGGGATGTGCTGACTGAGGGAAAGCGGCATGCGCCGCGGCGCGGCGAGCGGGTGCGACGCCACTCGCATTCGGCTGAGCGAGCGCATCGCCCCGTATCCTTGCACCGTGAGCACGAAGGACAACTTCCCCATCCACGACCTGCTGCCGGCGATCCTTGAATCGCTGGCCGTACATCCGCGCCTGGTGCTGGAAGCGCCGCCCGGCGCCGGCAAGACCACGCAGGTTCCGCTGGCCCTGCTGGACGCGCCGTGGCTGGCGGGCCGCAAGATCGTGATGCTGGAGCCACGCCGCGTTGCAGCGCGTGCCGCCGCAGGCTTCATGGCCAAACAACTTGGCGAGGCTGTTGGCGACACCGTCGGTTATCGGATCCGCTTCGAGAACAAGGTTTCCGCCAGGACCCGGATTCTCGTGGTCACCGAAGGCATCCTCACCCGCATGCTGCAGGACGACCCGATGCTGGAGGGGATCGGTGCGCTCTTGTTCGACGAGTTCCACGAGCGTCATCTGGCTGGCGACATTGGACTGGCCTTGGCGCTGGACGTGCAGGCGGGATTGCGCGAAGACCTTCGCATCGTGGCGATGTCGGCCACGCTGGATGGCGAAAAACTCGCCAGCTTTCTCGACGCGCCCCGTTTGTCTGGCGAAGGTCGCGCATTCCCGGTGGTGATCGAACATTTCCCCGCGCGCCGCGTCGAAGCGATTGAACACCAGGTAAGGCGCAGTGTTGAACATGCATTGACTATGCATCCGGGCGATGTGCTGGTGTTCCAGCCCGGGCGGCGCGAGATCGAACGCGCACAGCGCCTGCTCGCAGAAGCGGTAGGCGAACAGGTCGAGATCCTGCAACTGCACGGCGACCTGTCGGTCGATCAGCAATCGCGGGTACTGCAGCCGTCGCCTGATGGCGTGCGCCGGGTCGTGCTGGCGACCAATGTCGCCGAGTCCTCGGTGACCCTGCCCGGCGTGCGTGTGGTGATCGACAGCGGCTTGGCGCGTGAGCCGCGCTTCGAGCCGAACAGCGGGTTCTCGCGGCTGGACGTCGTCACCATCGCGCAGGCGTCTGCCGACCAGCGCGCGGGTCGCGCGGGCCGCGTCGCCGAAGGCTGGGCGTATCGGCTGTGGCCGCAATCGCAGCGGCTGGAAGCGCAGCGCCGGCCGGAAATTGCACAGGTCGAGCTGGCGCCGCTCGCGCTGGAACTTGCGGCGTGGGGCAGCGACGCAGTGCGATTTGTCGACCCGCCACCGGTTGGCGCTTTGGCCGCGGGCCGGGAGCTGTTGCGCAGGTTGGGCGCGCTGAATGCCAGCGACACCATCACGGCGCTGGGCCAGCGCATGCTCGCGCTTGGCACCCATCCGCGCATGGCTGCGATGTTGCTGGGTGCTGACGATCCGCAACGACAGGCACTGGCCTGTGATCTTGCCGCGCTGATCGAAGCGCGTGACCCCTTGCGTACGCGCAGCGACGCACTCGCCGAACGCTGGCAAGCATTGGCGGGGTTTCGTGATGGAAAATTGCCGATGGATGCACATCGCGGGGGTTTGCAGGTGATCGAAGCCGCTGCGGCGCAATGGCGGCGACGCCTGGGCTGCGATGCCAGACCGCCGCGCGCGGCGCCAGCGCATGCGTTGGGCGACCTGCTTGCGCATGCATTCCCGGATCGCATCGCGCGTCAGCATCCAAACGACCCGAAGCGCTATCAGCTGGCGAACGGAAGGATGGCGCGGCTGTTCGATGACAGCGCCCTGTACGGCGAGCCTTGGCTGGTCGCCAGTGAACTGCGTTTCGAAGCCAGGGACGCCTTGCTGCTGCGCGCAGTGCCGGTCGACGAGGGCTATTTGCGCGACGCATTCCGCAGCCATTTCCATGAGGGCGATGAAACCCGCTGGGACGCTGGCAAACGCGCACTGGTCAGCGAACGCATCGTCCGCTTCGATGGCATCGTGCTGTCCAGCCGGCTGGCCGGGCGCGTTGATCCGGCGCTTGCGGCGCGTGCGCTGACCGATGCGGTGCTGGTGCTTGGGCTGGATGCATTGCCCTGGAGCGCGGCAGCGCGGCAATGGCGAAACCGCGTGCAGGGCCTGTGCAGCTGGATGCCGGAACTTGGCTTGCCGGACTTGTCCGATGCCGGATTGCTGGCCTCGCTCGACGAATGGCTGCTGCCTGTATTCGTGGGCAAGACCAGGCTGGATGCGCTCGATGAAACAGCGCTGGACGAGGCGCTGAAATCCC
>JBDSIA010000379.1:0-2581 GCA_039918175.1 Thermomonas sp. | reverse complement strand
TGCTCCAACAACGTTTCCAACTGCATTTCACCCCAGCCGCCACGATCCTTGACGTTGCTCAATACGCGCTTGAGGTCGCCGACGCCGGTCGCCAGCGACTGCATTTCGCCCAGACCGCGCTGTACTTGCTCCAGCCGCTCGGACACCAATTTGAATGACGCGCCCAAGCGTGCCTCCAGCGTTGTCTGGAGTTTTTCGTCCACGGTGGCGCGCATCATCTCCAGTCGGGCCGCGTTGTCGGCCTGCAACTCCTTCAGTCGAGTTTCCAGCGTGTCCCGCATTTCGCCGATGCGCTGTTCATTGCGTTGGGTGAGCTCCCGTAGTTGCGCGCCCAGTCCCTCGGCAAACTGCTGCTGGCGGATCACCCCGTCCTGCCGACCTTTGTGCGCATCTTCACTCAGGCTGGCACGCAACACGTCGAGGCGCTGGTCGGTGCGCTCGGTCAAGTCGTTCAGACGCAGGCCGAAGGTGTCGATGCGCTGTTCCTGCGCCGCCGCCATGCTGTCCAGCTGCGCGCGCAGTTCGCTGCGACCATCACGTTGCTCACTGCGCAACGCCTGTTCCAACGGCTGGCGCAGTCGCGCCATGGCCGCATCCGGTTTGCGCAGCAACAACACAACCAACAGCACGATGGCGACACCCACCATCAGCAGCAACAGGATCAACAGCAGGGAGGTCTCAGGCATTGCAGCAGTGTAGCTGCAGGCGTCGCAGTCACTGCGACTGTGCATTGTTCGGCGGACTGTTGGTCCGGGCATCCAGCAAGCACCTCAAGCCCGCCGGTAATCAACTTCAGCGATGTGGTTTCAGCTCGTCGCGATCCCGAACAAGCGGCCGATCAAACCGGTTGCGGTCATCGCCATTGCGCCCCAGAACAACACGCGCATGGCGCCCTTGGCACTCGACGCGCCGCCCAGGCGTCCGGCAAACGCACCCAGCAACGCCAGCAGCGCCAAGGTCACCACGATGATGGCCAAGACCAGACTGCTGCCTTGCCAGAGCCAGGCCAGCAGGATCGCGGGCAATGCACCGAGCGAAAACGCGGCCGCGGAGGCCAGCGCCGCCTGCACCGGTCGCGCGGCGAGCACTTCGCTGATCCCGAGTTCATCGCGCAGGTGCGTGCCTAGCGCATCATGCGCGGTCAATTGTTCGGCCACTTGCTGCGCCAACGCCCTGTCCAAGCCACGCTGCATGTAGATGTGGGTCAACTCGAGCAGTTCCGCCTCGGGCGCGTGTTCCAGCTCGTGGCGCTCCTTGGCCGTGTCGGCGGCCTCGGTATCGGCCTGCGAACTGACCGAGACATATTCGCCGGCCGCCATCGAAAGCGCGCCCGCACTCAGCGCGGCAACCGCGGTGACCAGGATGATGTGCGGCGTCGCATTGGCGGCCGCCATCCCGACCAGCAACGAGCTGGTCGAAATCAGGCCATCGTTGGCCCCCAGTACCGATGCCCGCATCCAGCCAATGTGCTCGGTGCGGTGGCGCTCATGATGCGGCTTGGCAAGTTTGGCCATGACTAGTCCAGTACCCGGCAGAACACTGCTTTCAGATAGCGCGACTCCGGAACCTGCGCCAGCCACGGATGGTCCGGGCCAGCGCCGGCGACCTTGAGCACCTGCACGGTGCGCCCGGCGTAGAACGCGGCGCGCCGCAGCATGTCGGTAAATTGTTCCTCGCTAACCAGACCGGTGCAGCTGAAGGTCGCCAGCAAGCCGCCCGGCTTGACCACGCCCAGCGCGAGCTTGTTCATGTCCAGGTACTTCTTCAGCGCGGGAATGACTTGCTCGCGGTCGCGGGTCATCTTGGCCGGATCCAGAATCACCACGTCGAATTGCTCGCCGTTTAGCCCAGCATCGCGCAGCCACGGGAAGATGTCGGCCTGGATGAACTTTGGTCTGACGTGGTTTAGCTTTGCGTTCGCTCGGGCGATCTCAAGAACATCCGCATCGATGTCGATGCCGACCACTTCGCTGGCACCGCGCACCGCCGCGTACACGCCGAAGCCGCCGGTGTTGCAGCACAGGTCAAGTACGCGCTGGCCGGCACACAGCTGCGACAACCATTGCCGGTTCTCGCGCTGGTCGGCGAAGAAGCCAGTCTTATGCGCACCGGCCGGATCTGCGCGGAACGCGATGCCGTGTTCGTGGATCAACGCAGGCTCGGTGCCCAATGTGTCCTTGTAGTCGAAGCTTTCCTGCTTCTGCACGTGTTCGTCGGCGAAGCTGTGGAAGCGGCAACCCGGGAACTGTTCGCGCAACGCGTTGAAGATCCATTCGCGATGCCGCCACGCACCCGCGCTGACAAACCCGACCACCAGCAGGTCGTCGTAGCGGTCCACCACCAAGCCGCTGATGCCGTCGCCTTCACTGTGCACCACGCGCCAGGCGTTGCCGACCTCATCAAGCTTCAACACCTCGCGTCGTAACGCCACCGCATCCGCGATCCGGCGCGAGAACCAGGCCTCATCGACCGCCACGTCGGGATCGCCCTCCAGCATTCGCAAGGCAATCCGCGAATGGCCGTTGTAGAAGCCGCGACCCATCCACACACCGTCCACGCCGACCACATCGACCACGCTGCC
>JBDSIA010000378.1:0-1867 GCA_039918175.1 Thermomonas sp. | reverse complement strand
GTGCCGGGTTCGGCATTCGGCGAGCCGCGTGCGCTGCGCATCAGCTACACCTGCCCGACGCCGCAACTGGCGCCTGGGCTCGCCCGCATCCAGGAATTCTTCGCCGAACTGGCCTGAGTCCATTCTTCAATCCGATGCGGCGCGACGTACCTCGACGTGCCGCATCGTCATTTCCAGGAGTCGAACAATGAAAGCCCCCGTCCGTGTTGCAGTCACCGGCGCTGCCGGCCAGATCGGTTACGCCCTGCTGTTCCGCATCGCCTCCGGCGAAATGCTCGGCAAGGACCAGCCGGTCATCCTGCAGATGCTGGAACTGCCGCTTGAGAAAGCGCAGGCGGCGCTCAAGGGCGTGATGATGGAGCTGGAAGATTGCGCTTTCCCGCTGCTGGCCGGCATGGTCGGCACCGATGACGCCGAAGTCGCATTCAAGGAAGCCGACATTGCGATGCTGGTCGGCGCGCGCCCGCGCGGCCCCGGCATGGAGCGCAAGGACCTGCTGCTGGAGAACGCCAAGATCTTCACGGCCCAAGGCGCCGCGCTGAACAAGGTCGCCTCGCGCGACGTCAGGGTACTGGTGGTCGGCAACCCGGCCAATACCAATGCCTACATCGCGATGAAGTCGGCACCGGATTTGAACCCGGCCAACTTCACCGCGATGCTGCGCCTGGATCACAACCGCGCGCTCAGCCAGCTGGCCGGCAAGGCTGGCGTTGCGGTCGGCGACATCCAGAAGATGGTGGTGTGGGGCAACCACAGCCCGACCATGTATCCGGATTACCGCTTCGCCACTGTTGATGGCAAGTCGCTGAAAGACAGCGTCAACGATGCAGACTGGAACGCGAACGAGTTCATCCCGAAGGTCGGCAAGCGTGGCGCGGCGATCATCGAAGCGCGCGGCCTGTCGTCGGCGGCCTCGGCGGCCAATGCCGCGATCGACCACATCCATGACTGGGTGCTCGGTACCGACGGCAAGTGGGTGACCATGGGCGTCCCGTCCGATGGAAGCTACGGCATTCCGGAAGGCGTGATCTACGGCGTGCCGGTGACTTGTGCCAATGGTGAGTACACGCGTGTAGAAGGCCTGGCGGTTGACGACTTCAGCCGCGCGGCGATGGACAAGACCTTGGCCGAGCTCGAGGAAGAGCGCGCGGGCGTCGCACATCTGCTGTAAGTCAACGCAGTAGAGCACTGACGAAAGGGCTGGCCTCGCGCCGGCCCTTTTTGCGTTTGTCGGGTACAGTCCCAATGGGATTTCAGACACTGATGTGGGGTGCCCGCCTGCCGGCCCTGGCAGGGCAGGCGATCGAGACCAAGGCTGACCTTGCATGAGTGTGTTCACCGAGCTTCAGCGCCGCAACATCTTCCGAGCAGCCACGATCTATGCTGCGGGCGCGTGGTTGCTGGTGCAGATTGCCACCCAGGTGCTCCCTTACTTCGGTATAGACACGTCTGCGTTGCGCTGGGTCGTGCTGGCGCTGGTGGCGGGGTTTCCGCTGGCGATGCTGCTGTCATGGTTCTACGAATGGACACCCGAGGGCATCCGTCGCGAAAGCGCGGTGGCAGCCGAAGTGTCGATCACTCGCGAGACCGGGCGCAAGCTCGATTTGTGGATCATTGGCGTGCTCAGCCTGATCGTGGTGGTGCTGCTGGTGGATGCCTTCGCGCCGCGCGTGGAGCCCGGCAAGGAAGTCGAGAAGTCGATTGCAGTCCTGCCCTTGAGCAATGGAAGCGACAACGTCCATGAACAATATTTTTCCGATGGATTGTCGGAAGACCTGATCATCGCCCTGTCGCAGCTAGGCGGGTTGAAAGTGATCAGTCGCAATTCCTCGTTCCGCTTTCGCGACAGCAAGATCGACAGCAGCAG
>JBDSIA010000377.1:0-1593 GCA_039918175.1 Thermomonas sp. | reverse complement strand
GCCGATGCAGTGTTAGCGACGATTTCGGCCTCGATCGAGAGGGCCGCCTGATGGCCGTGCACAGCCTGCGCCTGCAGCAAATCGGCGACCTCGCCAAGGCGTTCCCGCGGGTGCATTTCGTCGGCATCGGTGGCGTCGGCATGAGCGGTATTGCCGAAGTGCTGTGCACGCTCGGCTATCAGGTCAGCGGGTCCGACAATGCCGACAACGCGGTCACCCGCAGGCTTGCCGGCCTCGGCATCAATATCTGCAAAGGCCATGCCGCGGCGAATGTGCTGGATGCCGATTGCGTGGTGGTGTCCAGCGCGATCAAACCGGACAACCCGGAATTGCTGGAAGCGCGTTCGCAGCGCATCCCGGTGGTGCCACGCGCGGAAATGCTGGCCGAGTTGATGCGCTTCCGCCACGGGATTGCGGTCGCCGGCACCCACGGCAAGACCACCACCACGTCGCTGCTGGCCAGCGTGCTGGCCGAAGGCGGCCTGGATCCGACCTTCGTGATTGGCGGGCAGTTGCTTGCTGCCGGCGCCAACGCGCGTCTGGGTAGCGGCAAGTGGCTGGTCGCCGAAGCCGACGAAAGCGACGGCAGCTTCCTGCGCCTGAATCCGGCGGTGGCGATCGTCACCAATATCGATGCCGACCATCTTGAGAATTACGGCGGCGATTTCGAACGGGTCAAACAGGCGTTTTCCGAGTTCCTGCACCGGCTGCCGTTCTATGGGCTGGCGGTGCTGTGCATCGATGATGCCGAGGTCGCCGTGCTGGCCGAAGCCACGCCGCGCCATGTGGTGACCTACGGTTTCGCTGCAGAAGCCGACTTCCGTGCCGAGGACGTGAGCCAGCAGGGCGGGCGCATGCATTTCGTGCTGTGTCTGCCGGATGGTTCGCGCACCCGGGTCACGCTGGCCTTGCCGGGTCGCCACAATGTGCAGAACGCACTGGCCGCGTCGGCGGTGGCGTGGCAACTGGGCGTAAGCAACGACGCCATTGCGCGTGCACTGGAAAACTTTGCAGGCATTGGCCGCCGCTTCAACCAGCTCGCGAAACTGTCATTGGCGGGTGGGGGCGACGCGATCCTGGTCGACGACTACGGGCATCACCCGAAAGAACTCGCGGCAGTATTCGAGGCCGCACGCGGAGGTTGGGCCGAGCGTCGCCTGGTCGTCGCGTTCCAGCCGCATCGTTATTCGCGCACGCGCGACCTGTTCGACGAATTCGCGGCAGTGCTCTCAACGGTCGATGCGCTGGTGCTGACCGAGGTGTATCCGGCCGGCGAAGCGCCTATCGCGGGCGCCGATGCCAAGTCACTTGCGCGTTCAATTCGCACCCGTGGCCGCGTCGATCCGGTGGTGGTCGCTGCCGCCGCAGACTTGCCCGAGGCACTGGCTGGCGTTTTGCGCGATGGCGACCTGCTGCTGATGATGGGCGCCGGCGACATCGGCCATGTCGCGCAGTTGCTGGCACGCGAAGGCTTGGGAAGAGGTGAGCCATGACGCCCACTGCAGCCAGCCTGTTTCCCCCACTGCGCACGACCGATCCGAACGCGTTTGGCCGGGTTGCCGTATTGATGGGCGGCAGCAGCGCCGAGCGCGA
>JBDSIA010000376.1:0-3099 GCA_039918175.1 Thermomonas sp. | reverse complement strand
CCATAGACCTCCGGCTCGCGGGTGCCGAGCAAGTCGAGGTTGGGGCCATGCAGGACGAGCAGTTGCGCCATCGCAGCAGAGGATCCAGTAACGGGCCGGCAGTGTCCCAAAAGGCGGCAATGCTGTCCAGTTCGACGAAGTTCAGTTGATTTTGGAAACTTTAAACGCGCGTTTGAGCTGTGGCTCTAATCCCGCATCAAGGCTTGGCCCAATCCGTGATGGCTTGTTTGTCCTCAAATGGTCCGATTTTTGTCTTCAGCAGTCGGCCCTCGGCGGAGATCAGCACCGTGTAGGGCAGCACCCCTGCAGGGTTGCCGAGACGCACGCCCGCATCGGCCGGGCCGGGCTCATCGATCAGGTTGGGATAGGTGATGTGGTGCTGCTGCAGGAAGACGCGCACGGTAGCCACATCATCCAGTGCGATACCGACCACTTGCATGCCGTTGATGCCATGTTCACCGGCGAAGGCCTGCTTGGCATTGGCCGACTGATCGTCGTTGAATGCCTTTTTGGCATTGGCCGACTGATCGTCGGCGAAGGCCTGCAGTTCCGGCATTTCCTTGAGGCAGGGGGCGCACCAGGTCGCCCACAGGTTCACCAAGGTCGGTTTACCAGACCAGGCCTTCGGCAGTTCGACGTTCGCACCCTCTGGATCCACAAGAATCATGCTTGGCACGATGGTGCCACGTTCGGCGACGATCACGCCAGCAGGTGGCGCTGGCGCGCGCGATTTCAACACCGCGCCCAATACCCGCTGGCCGGGCTCGGCGCTGGCAAGCCGGGTGGCGATGGTGGGATCGAAGTAGACGCTGGCGCCGGTGCCGGCAAGGGCGGCGACCACGGCCACCAGCGGGATGCGCAGATTGTGGTTCACGGCGAAGCTGAGGAGGCCTGCTCAAGAGCGTCCTCAACCAGGGCTGGCGTGAGGATGACTGGTAGGACCGTGCCCTCGCCACCACCACGCGGGTACACCACGTACAGGGGGACGCCGACCGCTTTGTGCGCCTGCAGATAAGCGGTGATCGCCGGATCGACATCGGTGTAGTCGCCGGTCATGTACACGGCATCTGCGGCCTGCATCGCGCTGCGGAAGCCATCGCGGGTGAACACCGCCTTCTCGTTGACCTTGCAGCTCACGCACCAGTCGGCGGTCATGTTGACGAAGACCACGCGCCCTTGTTCGCGCAAGTCGGCCAGGCGCTGCGCGGAATAGATGGCCTGCTCGATGCCGTCGCTGGTTTTGGTTTCCGTGGCTTCTGCTGACTTCGGGAGGTGATGCACCAACATCAATGGCCAGGCGGTGCCAAGCACGCCGAGCAATGCCAGCACCAGCCAGCCGCGGCCGCGACCACTTCGCGCCTGCGTCCAGGCCCATGCGGCCAGCGCCAGCGCGATGGCTGCAGCCAGCCAAAGGCCAACCGCATCGGCGCCACGCTGCTTGGCCAGCACCCAGACCAGCCACGCCGCAGTCGCATACAGCGGGAACGCCAGTAATTGCTTGAAGGTGTCCATCCACGCGCCGGGTTTCGGCAACCGCTGCGCCAGCGCCGGGATGAAACCGATCAGCAGGAACGGCAGGGCCAGCCCCAGCCCCAGCATCGCGAATACCAGCAACCCGCCCAGCACCGGCCCGGTGAACGCATAGGCCAGCGCCGCGCCCATGAACGGCGCCGTGCACGGGGTGGCCAAGACCACCGCCAGCACGCCGGTGAAGAAATCGCCGCTGGCGCCGCTGCGCTGCATCAGGTTGCCGCCACGCTGGCCAATGCCAATGTTGGCGTACCACAGGCCGGACATACTCAAGCCGAGCGCGAAAACCACCAGCGCCAATCCCGCGACCACCAGTGGCTGTTGCAACTGGAAGCCCCAGCCCAGCGCCAAGCCGGCCTTGCGCAGTGCCAAGGCAAGCGCACCGAGCGCGATGAAACTGAGCAGCACGCCGGCGGTGTACCAAAGTGCATGCCGACGCGCGTGCTGTTTGCTCTCGCCACTTTGCGCCAGCGCCAGCACCTTCAGCGATAGCACCGGCAACACGCAGGGCATCAGGTTGAGAATCAGCCCGCCAAGTAGCGCCAGCAGCAGCGAGGTCAGCAGGCCGGGGGTGGACTGGGTCGGTGTGGCATCGGTTGGTGGCGGTGTGCGTGCAACGTTGCTGTCGTCTTGAGTCTCACTTGCGACATTTGTTGTTGCGCCACTGTCGGCAGATTCCTGCGTTGCAAACACGGTCGACGCCGGCTGTGCAGATGTCGACGACATGGCATCGCTACCGCCAGCCGCGGGCATTCCCGCGATCGGGCTGAGGATGCCGGCCGGCAGCGCGATCGGCAGCCGGCGGATCATCGGTGGATAGCAGATGCCGTCGGTCTGGCAGCCTTGCAGCCCAACGATCAGCGTGCCCTTCGCGGCAGCCGTCTGGGTGCGGGCGACCGGCACCGTAATCTCGACCTGGTCGAAATACACCGCGACGTCGCCGAAGTGTTCGTCGTGATGCGAGGTGGCTTTCGGGAGTTTCGCTGCAGGCGGCAGCGTGACCGACAACCCTGCGCCGGCGTCAAGCTTCACCGACAGCTTGTCGCGATATAGGTAGTAGCCGTCTGCCGGGGTCAGCCGCAGCAGGATGCTGTTGCCGTCGCCGGCAATCGCTTCCACGACGAAGGCGCGCTCATCCGGCAATGGCACGGCATCCCCAGCACCCGCAGCCGTGCCGAACCCGAACAGCCCGCCGCCTTTGCGTTGCGGCAAGCCAAGCCCGGGATCATCTCTGCCAGCAGGTGGCAGTGCGACCTTCAGCGTGCGGGTCTGGGGCGGATAGCAAACCCCGGCATCGGCGCAGCCCTGATATTTGAGGGTCAGCGTAGTGCTGGCTGCACCGTCGCTGGCGTGACCGGTCAGGACCCCGGTCAGCGATCCCCGATAGGTTTCAACATCGCCAAAAAATTCGTCGTGATGTTTGTCGCCGTTCGGCAGGCTGAGGCTCGCGCCCGTGAATGCCGCATCGGCTTTGACCGAGGTACGGTGGCGATAGAGGTAAAAGCCGTCGGCGATTTTCCAGCTAACTTCGATGCGGTCGCGGGCAGTCGCCTTGGCGGAAGGAATGAA
>JBDSIA010000375.1:0-9789 GCA_039918175.1 Thermomonas sp. | reverse complement strand
GGTGGTTGCGCCCGGCGTGGCGGAACTCCTCGCGCGAGACCGCCGGGTAATACAGCAGCTTGTCGCGGATCACGTCGCCAAGGAATTCGTGGTGCGGCAGTTCGCGCTCGATGTAGTCGCGATAGGCCAGATCGCCTGCCCCCCGCACCCCGTGGCAGAGGATCACCTTGTCGAAGCGCTCATAGGTGTCCGGATCCTTGATCACCGCCAACCACGGCGCAAGGCCAGTGCCGGTGCCAAGCAAATAGAGGTTGCGGCCCGGGTGCAGGTCGGCGATCAGCAGGGTACCGGTGGGTTTGCGACCGATCAGGATCGAATCGCCGGGCTGGATGTGTTGCAGGCGCGACGTCAGCGGGCCGTCGGCGACCTTGATGCTGAAGAACTCGAGTTGTTCTTCCCAGTTCGCGCCTGCGATCGAATACGCGCGCATGAGTGGCTTGCGCGAGCCGTCGGCCTGCTCGCCCTCCAGCCCGATCATCACGAACTGGCCGTTGTCGAAACGGAAACCGTCATCGCGGGTCGTGGTGAAACTGAAGTATGAGTCCGTCCAGTGACGGACATCGAGCACCGTTTCGGTGCCAAAGGGGGAGGCCATGCGCTGCTTGGGGCGACGTGTTTGGGGTTAGCCGGTTATTTTACGGCAGCCGTCGCTTCGATCCGGAGCAGCCGGCCATTGTCGGCATCGGTCAACACGTAGACAGCGCCATCGGGACCCACCCGAACATCGCGGATGCGCTCGTCCCAATCATCCAGCAGGCGCTCCTCGCTTACGATGCGGTCCCCGTCCAGTTGCAGGCGAATCAGGGTGTGGTCGGCCAGCGCGCCCACGAACAGGCTGTCGTTCCACGCATTGCCGGGATGGCCGACGAGAAAGGCGATGCCGCTGATGCCGGGTGATTTTTGCCAGAAGTGATACGGCGACTCCATTCCGGGCTTTGATGTGCCAATCGTCTGCGGGTAGGGTCGGTTGGTCGCGTAGTCCATGCCATTGCTGATGATCGGCCAGCCGTAGTTCTTGCCGGCTTCGGGGCGATTGAGTTCGTCACCACCGCGCGGGCCATGTTCGCTTTCCCATAGCGTGCCGGTCCGTGGATCGATGGCCAGCGACTGCATGTTGCGATGCCCATAGCTCCAGATCGCCTTGCGCACACCGGGTCCGGCAGCGAATGGATTGTCCTTGGGCAGGGTGCCATCCAGGTTCAGCCGGATCAGTTTTCCCTGCAGCACTTCCAGGTCCTGCGCGAGGTCCTTCTGGTTGCGCTCGCCTTGGCTGATGAAGACGTGGCCCTTGCCGTCAAACGCAATCCGCGAGCCGAAGTGGTTCGGTCCTTCGAGCTTGGGTAGTTGCCGATAGATCACATGCAGATCAGTCAATGCATCGGTGCCAAGCGTTGCCGTGGCCACTGTGGTTCCAGCGGTGTCCCCCTCGCCGGGTTCGGCGAAGCTGAGCCAGATACGCTGGTTATGGCTGAAGTCGGGGTCGAGTACCACATCCAGCAACCCGCCTTGCCCTTGTGCGAAGACCTCGGGCACGCCGCGAATTGGCGCCGAGACTTTGCCGTCAGCGCCCACCCGGCGAAGTCGCCCGGGCCGTTCGGTAACCAGGAACCCGCCGTCGGGCATCAGCGCAACCGACCACGGATGCTCCAAGCCGCTGGCGATGACCTGGACATGGTTGTCGGCGGATGTCGTGGGCACTGCAGCAACTGCTGTTGCGCCCGTTGCCGATGAACCGGATTGCGCGCACGCATTAAGCGCTAGCGAACTACCGATACAGAACACCCATCCAAGCATGATTCGCATATTTCGTGCTCCTTGAGCCGGTTTGTATCAGCGATACCCCGAAGCCTGCAATTCGAACAGTTCCGCGTAGCGTCCGCCGTGCGCGATCAGTTGTTCGTGGGTGCCACTGGCCTCGACCTTGCCATCGGCCAGCACCAGGATGCGGTCGGCCATGCGTACACTGCTGAAGCGATGGCTGATCAGCACCGCGGTGCGGTTGTCGGACAGTTCCTTGAAGCGTTCGAACACCTCGAATTCGCTGCGTGCATCCAGTGCCGCGGTCGGTTCGTCCAGGATCATCACTTGTGCATCGCGCATGTAGGCCCGCGCGATCGCAATTTTCTGCCACTGCCCGCCGGACAGGTCCACGCCGTCCTTGAAGCGGCGGCCGATGATCTGCTCGAAGCCGTTGGGCAAATCGGCGATCACCTCGTCTGCCATGCCGCGGCGCGCGGCCTGCTCGATGCGCGTGCGGTCGTACATGGCGTCGATCTGGCCGACGCCGATGTTCTCCGCTGCAGTCAGGTGATAGCGCACGAAATCCTGGAAGATCACCCCGATGTTGGCGCGCAGGTCCTCCATGTCGTAGTCGCGCAGGTCGCGGCCATCCAGCAGAATGCGGCCCTCGTCCGGGTCGTACAGGCGTGCCAGCAGCTTGACCAGCGTCGTTTTGCCGGCACCGTTTTCACCGACCAGGGCGAGAACTTCGCCCGCATGCAATTCGAAGCTCAGGTCGCGCAGCGCCCAGCGCTCGGCGCCTTCATAGCGGAAGCCGACGTTGTCGAACACGAAGCCGCTGCGGATAGGATCCGGCACGGCAATGGCGTCCGGCTTGCTGCGGATTTCCGCTTCGATCTGGAAGAACGAATACAGATCGTCGAGATACAGCGCCTGGCTGGCGACTTGCGAAAATCCGCTCAGCAGGCTTTCGAGCAATTGCCGCAAGCGACGGAAACTTCCTGCCAGGAAGGTCAGGTCGCCGATGCTGAAATCGCCGCGCACCGTGCGCCACGCAATATAGGCATAGGCGACGTAATAGCCAAGCGTCCCCAACGAAGCAAGCAAGGTGCCCCATAACGCGCGCTTGCCGGCCAACACCCGATTGGCGGCATAGAACTTGTCGGACAGAAAGCGAAAACGCTCGATGAAGAAGCGATTGAGGTTGAAGATTTTCACCTCTTTCGCGGTATCGACGCTGGCGCCCATCTGCCGCAGATATTCCAGCTGGCGGCGTTCCGGCGTCCACTGGAAATTGAGCGCGTAATTGAGCGCATTGAAATGCGACTCCCCGACGAAGGCCGGGATCAGCGCCACCGCCAGCAGCAGCATCAACCATGGCGCATACGCGAGCAGGCCCGCTGCAAAACTGATCACGGTAATGACATCCTGGGCTTGCCCAAACAACTGACTGAGTAGATTCATCCGGCCCATGGTTTGCCGGCGCGCGCGATCCAGCTTGTCTTGCAGATCGGCATCCTCGAAATCCTCGAGGTCCAGGGTGGCCGCATGTTCCATCAGCCGAATGCTGGTGGCGTTGGTGAAGCGCTCCGACAGCAATGTGTCGAGGTAACCGACTAGGCGTCCCAGCAGGTCGGCGCCGATCGCCAGGCCGAATTCCAGGCTGAGCAGGTTGAGCAGGTGATCGAGTTGCCCGGCCTGCCAGGCAGTACTCAGTTCTTGCGCAACGCCAAGCCCGAGCAGTCGCACGGCCTCATCGATGATGAGCTTGCCGATGTACAGCGTGGCGATCGGCAGGAACGCGCGGATCAGGCGGATGCCGATCGACGCCAGCGTCATCGGCTTACTGGTGGCCCATATCTCGCGCAGGAATGGCGGGATGTTGCGCATTGCGCTGAAGCGCTGGCGCATGTTCATCTGGTAGGCGGGCAGGGGCGGCGACATCCACCCGATTGTGCGGGATTGTTGGGCGTACGTGCCATGAGCGCCCGCCAGTGGCGGGACATCACGTGTTTGGCCGGGGCGCATGAATCGCCCAGGCGCCCAGCGATGACTCAGCGCTTGAGGGTGTAATCCGCCAGCTGTGCATCCAGGGTGCCGATCGGAATGCCCAGGTCCTGGCCCACCTGCTTCATTAGATCGTACTCACCGGGGTTCAATCGCCCATCCGATGCGACAAGGCGCACCAGCACGTTATGCAAGCGCTTGGCTTCAGGCGAACCGGGTGGGTGCACGTCGGTGAAGCGCAGCAATTCGGCATTGATGTGGATGTCCTTGCGCATGCCACGATCAAACGCTTCCATCGCGATGCGCCTGGCGGCCAGCGAGAGGTCGATTTCGTCCATCAGGGAGTTGGCGAGGTTGGATTCATGGCTGCTCACCAGCCGGTCCGCCTTGGCCAAGTAGCCCATCATCCCGAAAAACACTTCGATCACCATCTGCTTTTCCGGATCGGGTTTGCCCAAACCCAGCAAATCGCTCAGCAGCAGGCGGATGTCGGCCAGGACGCCGCCGAAGCCATCAAATCGTGTGGATACATCGTTGCCACTCATGAGATCTCCCCCGAGTCTGTTCGAACTGATTGGTCGAGTGCCCATCCTGCGCTACCGGAGGGCTGCTGAAAAGACCATGGCGCTATTATTGGCCTTCCCGAACCCAGCCAGTGCCATCCGTGACCGCCATCAAGCAGGAAGATCTGATCCAATCGGTCGCCGACGCCCTCCAGTACATCAGCTACTACCATCCGGTCGATTACATTCGTAGCCTGGCGGCGGCGCATGAGCGCGAACAGTCGCCTGCGGCCAAGGATGCGATCGCGCAGATCCTGATCAATTCGCGGATGTGCGCCGAAGGGCACCGCCCAATCTGCCAGGACACCGGCATCGTCACCGTGTTCCTGGAAATCGGCATGGATATCCGCTGGGACGACGCGACCATGGGCGTGGAGGACATGATCCACGAAGGCGTGCGCCGCGCCTACAACCACCCGGACAACACGCTGCGCGCGTCGGTGCTGGCCGATCCCGCCGGTAAGCGCCTCAACACCGGGGACAACACGCCTGGCGTGGTGAACGTCAAGGTCGTGCCGGGCAGCGCGGTGGACGTGATCGTGGCTGCGAAAGGCGGCGGATCCGAGGCAAAGTCCAAGTTCGTGATGCTGAACCCGTCCGACTCCATCGTTGACTGGGTGTTGAAGACAGTCCCGACCATGGGTGCAGGTTGGTGTCCGCCGGGGATGCTCGGGATCGGCGTCGGTGGTACTGCCGAGAAGGCGATGCTGCTGGCCAAGGAATCGCTGATGGAGTCCATCGACATCACCGAGCTGCAGGCGCGTGGTGCTTCAAACCGCGCCGAAGAACTACGGCTTGAGCTGTTCGACAAGGTCAACGCACTGGGCATCGGCGCGCAGGGACTGGGTGGCCTGACCACGGTGCTCGACATCAAGGTCAAGGATTACCCGACCCATGCCGCCAACTTGCCAGTTGCGATGATCCCGAATTGCGCGGCGACCCGGCATGCGCATTTCACCCTGGACGGCAGCGGCCCGGTGATGCTGGAGCCGCCGTCGCTGGAAGACTGGCCGAAGCTGACGTTCGACACCTCACAGGGGCGGCGGGTCGATCTGGACACGCTGACCAAAGAGGACCTCGCCAGTTGGAAGCCCGGCGAGACCCTGTTGCTCAACGGCAAGCTGCTGACCGGCCGCGACGCCGCGCACAAGCGGATGGTCGGTATGCTCGACAAAGGCGAACCGTTGCCTGTGGACTTGCGCGGACGGTTCATCTATTACGTCGGTCCGGTCGATCCGGTGCGCGACGAAGTCGTCGGTCCCGCAGGCCCGACCACGGCGACGCGGATGGACAAGTTCACCGAGCAAGTACTCGAACAAACGGGCCTGCTGGGCATGGTCGGCAAGGCCGAGCGTGGTCCGGTTGCGATCGATGCAATCCGCAGGCACGGCTCGGCTTATCTGATGGCGGTCGGTGGCGCGGCCTATCTGGTTTCGAAGGCCATCAAGGCGGCCAGGGTGGTGGGCTTCGCCGACCTCGGCATGGAAGCCATCTACGAATTCACCGTGCAGGATATGCCCGTGACTGTTGCCGTCGATTCGCTGGGGACCTCGGTGCATGACACCGGCCCGCGCGAGTGGAAGGCCAGGATCGCGGCTTCGGCAGGAGGCATCCCGATCGTACTGGCGTGACCCCGACAAGGGTTTGCCAGGACTGGAGCCGTGGGCTGATCCCTGCGAGTGAACTGTGGCGTGGACTCAGGGCGCGGCTTCAGGAGCGCTCGTTGCATCCTCGAGAAGGTCGCTGCTGCTTTCCTCACGGCGGGCCTGGCCCAATTGCGCATCCAGCGCATGGTCAACCGACGTATCGCGGTCGGCGCCGTTGTCGTTGTCAGGCGGCTGCGGGTCGGGCGTGTTGGGCTCCATGCGGATGCGCTGTACCGGTTCGCCAGCGGCGTATCCACCTTGCTGCAACGCTTTTGCGACACGGCGCAACGACTCGCTGCGGGTTCTTTTAATGTCGTTGCGGTGTTGGTCGATCCAGCCAGTGAATTGCAATCTCGCGCCGCCCCCGGGTATTTCCAGGATCAGCGATGCGGGGGCCGGATCTTTCAGCACGCCATCAAGGCCGGCCAACGCGGCGATGCCGGCATCCATCGCGCCGTGCAGCGAGGCACAGGGGTTCAAATCCAGCTCGAACTCGAACCGTCGCTTGGGATTGCGGGTGAAGTTGAGCAGCACGGATTTGAACACCAGCGCATTCGGCAACATCAGGTGGTTGCCCTCGATGGTCATCAGCACGGTGGCGCGTGAGGTCAGTGCGACCACCTTGCCCTCGTGTCCTTCCACCCGCACGGTGTCGCCAGGGGAAAATGGCTTGCGCAGTCCGAGCAGGACGCCGGCAACGTAATTTTCCGCGATGTCCTTGAATGCAAACCCCAACACCAGTCCAATAACGCCCGCCGACCCGAGCACAGCCCCGACCAGCGAGGTCGCACCAAGCAGATCCAGCGCCATCAGAATGCCCGCAAGCACGATCACTGTCTTGACGATGCGGCGCAACAGGCCGTCGAGATAGGGATTTTTCTGGCTCAGCCGGGCGACGATGCGCAGGTGGCGACTGAAACAGCCACCCAGCCAGATCGCACCCACCACGATGACCAGAGCGACCAGTAGCAGCGGCAGGCTAGCTGCCAGGGCGATCAGCTTGGCTTGAACCTGATCGAGCGCCAGCCCGAACCGCTGCGCCAGGTCGCCGCTGTGCAAGGCTGCGGGCGTAGCCGAAGTGACCGGTGCCGGGTTGTTCACCGGCAAGCCATCAAAGTTGCGATCTGATCGGCAGCAGAAATTTCTCGACCAGCTTTTCCTTGAGCGGCCGATCCTTCCATGTCTGATAACTGTAGGCGCGGGTCGGCTTCAGGTCTTGCTCGAACACCTCGGTCATGCGCTGGGCAAAGTCGGCGTCGTAGATGTTCAAGCTGGCTTCGTCATTCAATCGGAACGAACGGACGTCGAAGTTGGTGGAGCCCACCGAGGTCATCTCGCCATCCACGATCAGCAGCTTGTTGTGCATCATGGTGGGCTGATATTCCTGGATCTCCACGCCGGCCAACAGCAACTCGCCCCAGTTGGCCTTGGACGCGAAACGCACCGTTTCTGAATCGATGTGGGTTCCCGGCACGATCACGCGAACCGACACCCCCCGGTGCCGTGCCGCGACAAGCGCCTTGATGATCAGGTCATCGGGTACGAAATACGCGGCCTCGAGGTCAATGGACTTGCTCGCCGCCGCGATAACCATGAGATACATCAGGTGCATGCTTTCGCTGCCGGAAGCAGGCGACGCCATGAACAGGTGCGCGTCCATGTCGCCAGCTCGCTGCAGGGCAGGAAAGTAGTCCTCGCCATTCAGCACGATGCCGGTGGTCTTGATCCAGTTGTCGTTGAATGCCGCCTGGATTTGCGCGACAGCGGGACCCTGGATCTTGAAGTGGATGTCGCGCCAGTGCTCGGGATCCTGTGCGTGCCCCGCCCACAGATCGGCGACGCCCACGCCTCCGGTGAAACCGAGTCGGCCATCGACAACCAGCAACTTGCGGTGAGTCCGGTTGTTGAGACGGCCGATGTTGTACCACTTCAATGGCCGATATTGCTGGACTTCGATACCGGCTTTCTCGATCTGGTCGAGCAGTTCGTCGTCCAGCTTCATGCTGCCAGCCCAGTCGATCATCATCTTGACCTGAACGCCCGCCCGCGCCCGTTCGCAGAGCGCGTCCGCGAATTGTTTGCCGACGTCACCGGACCAGTAGATGTAGGTCTCGAATGTGATCGTCTTGCTGGCGCTGCGGATCGCCTCGAGCATGGCCGGAAAGATCTGCTCGCCATTTTCGAGATCTTCGATTTTGTTTCCGGGCACGATGGCGGGACCGAGCAGCACCCCCATCTCCCGCTTGAACTGTGGATCCGACACCGGATAACGATGCTCGATCTTGCGTTCGAGAGCCTTTTCCGGGGTCTTGAAGTTCATGGCCAGGGCCGCTGCCAGCAAGGTCAGCAAAACGGTGATAGCAATGGTCCAGTTCATACGTCGACGGCTCCAGCGAAAGGGCATGCGTGTTTGATCCGGCGTCATGGGCAGGTCGTGGATGGGCAGGTTGGCGCATGGCCCTTCAGGATCGCGTGAATAGTCATCCTTCGATGACGATCTTGGTGTGGATACCGATCAAAGCCACCACCAGTCGAGTGCGAACAAACCAAGCATGGCGAATGCCAGGCCCAGCTTGAGCACAATCCCGAACAGGATGCCCAGCCACGTACCAAAGCCGATCTTTGCGGCATCGCCAAGATCCGAACCACTCAGCCTGCGACGATGCAATAGTTCGCCTGCCAATGCACCGGCGAAAGGCCCCATCAGCAGACCTATGGGCCCCAGGAACAGCCCGACTAACATTCCCAGCATCGCCCCGACAATCGCCGTGCGGCTCGCACCGACGCGTTTGGCGCCCAGTGCCGTGGCCCAGAAGTCCACCGCCAGTGATACCAGCGTCAGCACCCCAAGCAACACCAGCATCGGAATGCCGACCTGTTGAAAGCCGCCTGCCCAAGCCGCGACGAACATGCCGGCGAACACCAAGGGCAAGCCCGGCAGGGCCGGCAAGACCGTACCGATCAAGCCGATCATGACCAAGGCAGCAGCGATCAGGTAATACAGCGCGGTGGAATCCATGCTGTCTCGTGGCAGTGATGGGGTGCGGGAAACCCATTCTGATCAATTCAGGTCAAGCACACAAACGTGCTCGACATAAAACGGCCCGCACTGCGGGCCGTTCGGATGTGAATGACGCACGTTTGCTGGGCGATTACAGGAGCGATTACTGGAGGTAAACCCGCCCATTGCTGATGCGTACACGCGAGCCTTCGCGGACGCCATTGAGATCCATCTGACTGACCGAGGTCATGCGGCCATCATTCAGCCTGACGTTGATCACGTAGCCACCGTCCATACGGTTATTGGCAATGGCATTGCCCGCTACAGCGCCGGCTGCGGCGCCGGCCACCGCGGCAATGTTCTGGTTGCCGGTGCTGCCGCCGGTATGCGCCGAGACTTCGTGGCCCGCGACCGCTCCGATGAGTCCGCCAACCACCGCGCCGGTCTTGCTGTTACTACCTTGGATGCTGGTCACGGTTCCGCAGTCATAGCAATTGCCGGAGTTGTAGTTGCCGCCCGAGTTGTAACCGCCGCCGGACGAGTAACCGGGGCTGGTGCTCGCGCAGCCGGTGGCAAGCGAAAGCCCAAGGGCAAGGGCTGCGGCACCAAGAAGGTGCATGGGATTGTTTTGGGTTTTCATTGGGTTGGCTCCATGCGAATAGGGTAGTGGCCGGGCGGCGAGGCCGCGACTGGCTTCAGACCCTAGGCTTTACCGCATGAACGAGCCCTCACCCAGCGTGCTCGCATCCCGATGTGGGTCAGGATTGATTCACCGATGGCCAAACCACGCAAAAAAACTTACGGCCCGCAATACGGGCCGCAAGTCATTGGA
>JBDSIA010000374.1:0-2171 GCA_039918175.1 Thermomonas sp. | reverse complement strand
GCCACGAAGCCAACGTGCTGCAGGAAGCCGGGGTAGACCTGACGCCCGCTGCCGGGGTAGTTGGCCGGGACCGTGTGGATGACGTTGTTCTCAAACCAGGACAGCGGCTGGCGGGTGGCCAGGTTGTTGACCGCAGTCGGCGATTCACGTGGATCGATCGGGCCGCCCATCATCACCATGGATTTAGGCAGCGGTTCGCCACGCCCGGCCATCAGCGAGATCGCAGCGAGCACCGGCACGGTCGGCTGGCACACGCTCATCACATGCAGGTTGTCGGTGCCGATGTGGCGAATGAAGTCCTGGATGTAGGCGACGTAGTCGTCCAGACGGAATTTGCCGTCCTCGGTCGGCACCATGCGCGCGTCGGTCCAGTCGGTGACGAAGACCTTGTGGTCGGCAAGCAAGGTGCGCACGGTGTCGCGCAGCAGTGTCGCGTGATGGCCGGACAGCGGCGCGACGACCAGTACCGTCGGATCATCCTTGAGGCCGCGCAGGCGATCGGCGTCGTCACTGAACCGCTTGAATCGCAGCAGGCGGCAAAAGGGTTTTTCCAGCGCGACGCGCTCGACCACCGGGCAAGGCACGCCTTCAATATCGACGCTGTGAAGATTGAATTCGGGCTTTTCGTATTCCTTACCCAGACGGTAGGTCAGTTCAAACGCGGCAGCGGTACGTTGCGCACCCGGCACCGATGAGAGCCAACTGTCATGTGAGGCGAACATCTTGGCGCCGGCATCGGCGAAGTACGTGTACGGCGCCATGCCTGCGCGCCAGAATTCATGCCATTGGTAAAGCAACATCGTGTCGGGGACACCCATGGTTTTGCGGCACTGCAGCATAACGCATCACTCGCAATGGCCCGTGATGGAGAGCACGGTTTTCTAATCGGGCAGTTCGAGCGCGGTGGCGCGCTCCACCATTCCGGGTGCCAGCCAGCAATGCGAGCCCAGCGGATGCAGCCCGATTGCTCGCAGGCGCTCGCGGTAGAAGTTCGCCGGACGTGATTTGAATTCGTCCTCATCACCCACGGCCTTGTCTTCGCGCGTGAATGCTTCGATGAAGGCAACGCCGCCGCACAGGTCCGCCAGCGCGGGCAGGCCGCGTTCCAGTTCGCGGGTTGGCAGGTAATGCAGCACGTCGCTGCAGACCAGCAGGTCGACCGGCGCGCACGGGCGCAGGCATTCGAAATCGCCAAAGCGCGCCAGGTGCAGGTTGCGACTGCGGCCGTAGCGCGACACCGCGTATTCGCTGCCGTCAAAGCCGATGTAGTCGAGCTTCGGTCGCAGCTTGCGCAACGGCGCGCGCCATGCACCTTCGCCGCAGCCGATATCGAGCACGCTGCGCAGTGGGCGCTCCAGGTGGTATTCGGCAGTGGATACCGCAAGCGCGACCTTGCGCGCGAGGCGCGCGCCATCGCCGATGCCGCCGCGGCGGTACCAACGGTCGAAGTAATCGCGGTCGTAGGTCTTGGTCATCGTGGCATCCTAGTGTCTTCAGCCCAGATCACACCAGAGGACGAGCATCGATGGCTTACTTGCTGACCAAGACCTCACACGTCGTGTTCGTGATCGCATGGATGGCGACGGTGTTTTACCTGCCCAGGATCCTGCTCAATATCGTCGAGGCCGGTGACGAACCAGCGGTGCGCGCGCGGCTGGTGCTGATGGGTCGACGCCTGTATCGGTTTGGCCACGTGATGTTCGGTTTTGCAGTGGCGCTCGGACTGGCGTTGTGGCTGCACTTCGGCATCGCGGGTGGTTGGCTGCATGCGAAGTTGCTGTTGGTGGCCTTGTTGCTCGCCCACTACATCATTGCAGGGCGTTGGTTGAAGGGCGTCGATGCCGGCCGCACGTTACCCAGTGGCAAGGCGTTGCGCTGGTTCAACGAGCTCCCGGTGTTGCTGTTGTTCGCCGTCGTTTACCTGGTGCTGGCGAAGCCGTTCTAGGCGCACCTCAGAAGCCGAAATCCGCAGGCTTCGGCAACAGCACTGGCACGCCGTTCGCATCGCAATCGCCCTTTGCACAGACGGCAACGCGAAGGCGTGGCATGGCCTGCAACAGGACATGAAAAATGGTGTTCTGCTCAACGCTGCCGCGCACCGCGCTGCTGCCCGGACCGCTCGCCCAGATGCCGACATCGTCCCCGGCATGGGCTTCGCTGCGCAGCGGCAT
>JBDSIA010000373.1:0-3920 GCA_039918175.1 Thermomonas sp. | reverse complement strand
TTCATGCCGAGCAGTATCCGCATGGCCGCAGGCAACTTGCCGCCGGTCAAGCGCTTCATCGGCACGCTGCTGCGCGATTTCCAGATCCCCAAGCAGGTGCTGAAGTTCATTACCTATCCGACCCGCTTCGACAACCGCGAGACCGAGCGAGCGCTCAAAGGCAGCGGCATCAAGGTGCCGCCGCTGGAGTCTTATGCTTGGCGGCTTTGGGATTACTGGGAACGCCACCTCGATCCCGACCTGTTCATTGATCGCACGCTGAAGGGCAAGGTGCGCAACAAGGTGGTTGTGATCACCGGTGGCTCGTCCGGCATTGGCCTGGCCACCGCGCAGAAGGTGGCGGCAGCGGGCGCGATCACGCTCATCGTGGCGCGTGGCGAAGAAGAGCTGTTCAAGGCCCGCGATGAAATGAAGGCGGCGGGTGGCAAAGTCTTCGCCTACACGGCCGACCTCGCCGAAATGGCCGACTGCGACCGGCTGGTCGCCGAGATCATCAAGGACCACGGCCACGTCGATGTGCTGGTCAACAATGCGGGCCGTTCAATCCGGCGTTCGATCGAGGCCAGCTACGACCGCTTCCACGACTTCGAACGCACCATGCAGCTGAATTACTTCGGCAGCATCCGGCTGATCATGGGACTGATGCCGACCATGACCCAACGCCGCAAGGGTCACATCATCAATATCAGTTCGATTGGGGTGCTGGCCAGCTCCCCGCGATTCTCGGCGTACGTGGCGTCCAAGGCCGCGCTGGACGCGTTCAGCCGTTGCGCGCAGGGCGAATTGTCGGGCAAGGGCATTTCCTTCACCACCATCAACATGCCGCTGGTGAAGACGCCGATGATCGCGCCGACCAAGATGTACGACAGCGTGCCGACGCTGACGCCGGACGAGGCCGCCGACTTGATCGTCAAGGGGATCATCGAAAAACCGAGTCGTATCGCGACACGCCTGGGCATCTTCAGCGCACTGATCAACGCGCTGGCGCCGAAGGCCTATGAAGTCATCATGAGCACGGCGTTCGAGTTGTTCCCGGATTCGGCCGCAGCGCGCGGCGACAAGGCTGCACTCAAGGGCGAGGTGCATCCGAGCAATGAACAAATCGCATTCGCCTCACTGATGCGTGGGGTGCATTGGTGATTTGCATTTCAGCGCGACACTTCAATACGAACGGCACTGGATGAAGCGCACCGGTCGCTCACTGTCCAGGGGGGGTTGCAGCTGCACGCGCGAGGAAGCGAGTTCCGCGTAGCGTTCCAGCAACGGACAGAGTTGGGCAACCGGATTCGCATCGGCACTGCTCAAGGTCACCAGGATAGTGGATTGGGTCGACCAATTCGCGCGATCCACACCGGCCAAGGTGGAAATGGTGTCGGCAACTTCACGCCTGCGTTTCTCCAGGGCGGCTGCATCCGTGGGGATTTGGTCAACCGCTGCGGCTACGGGCGCAGCAGTAGCGCGGCGGGCGGGAGCACGTGCTGCAACCGCAGATGCTATTGCCGCATTGCTGTCGGCATCGTCCTGGATCGGCGCCTGCATGGTGAAAGCCAGCAACCCTGCTGAGACACCGAGTACGGCGGCACCAGCCCAGGCCAGGCGTGACGCCTTCGAATTAGCTGGCTTGGCCTTGCCTGCGGGCAACATGTGATGGGGAATGAAGGGCTTCACCTTCGGCCACAGTTGCTCGCCGTCGATCAGTTCCACCTGCTGCTGGGCGGCCACACGGCGTGCTTCCGCATCAAAGTGGCCGGGCGTGACCACTATGGCAGCGCTGGCCCCGCGCAATTGGGCGGATTTGCCCAAGCCGAGCACGGCTTGGGCGGACACGATCGAGGAACTGCCAAGCTTGCAGGACAGCAGCGTGCGCTGGGTGCCGCGCTTGAGCAGGATGTCCTTGCCGTCCGACATCAGTCCATCGTTGGGATTGCCGTCCTCGCCGATGGTGGCATAGCCGGCAGCATGCATGGCCCGCAGCACCAGCCGGATGAAGTCGCCCCAGCGCAAGCCGGCCAGGTACTCGAGCCCTTGCGGCAAGTCGTCTACCTCGGAGGCGGGTGTGCGCAGCAAGACAGTGGCACCAGCGCCGGCGAGGGCGAACACGATCAGGGCGAGCAACAACGGGAACATGCAACCGTCCGGGGGAGATGGATCAGATGCCGGAAACTATAGCCTCGAACGGATCAGCCGGCGATGCCCACGGCTGTACGGTTCATCGGAATGTAGTGCCCACCAGTCCGGAATCGCAGGGGGAGGGAGCTTGCGACGCAGGGAACTGGTGGGGCTTGGGTACGTCTGGGGCGGGCGATCAGCGGGCAGCCACAGGCTAGCTGACGCGCTTGCGGGACTTTTTGGCCGGGGTCTTCTTCGCGGCAGACTTGGGTGCCGACTTGGAGGTTGCCTTGGTTGCAGACGTGCGCGCGGTCTTTGCAGCCTTGGTCGGCTTTGAAGCAGACTTCGGGGCGGGCTTGGTATTGGACTTGCGCAACTCGGCGGTCAGCCGCTCGACGCGGTCGGTCAGGGTATTGAGGTCTTCTCGCCTTGGAACACCGAGCTTGACCAGCGCGCGCTGCACGCGATCCTCGAATACCTTTTCCAACTTGTCCCACGTGTCCGCCGCGCGTTCCTTGGCTTGGCCAACGCGGCCTTCAACCACGTCACGCACCACGTCGGCGCGGTTGCCGGCGAACTTGCGTGCGGTCTGTTCCAGCGACAGGCCATCGCGCACCAGGCTTTCAAACAGCTTGCCGCCTTCGGCCTGCGCACGATTGAACGCACCCATCCCCGCCAGCCAGATCTGCTGCGCGGATTCGGTGATCGACTTTCCGAGACGCTCGGCCTGGGCCTGGGATTCCTTTGTGGTACCTGCAGCGTGCTTGCGTGCAGTCTTTTTCAGCTTGGCCATGGATCCCCTTTAATGCGCCTGCAATGGCGCGCGGTGTTGAATTGAGCAGCAGCATCGCGCTGCTGTCTAGAGCATTCACACCACGCTGCGGGGCAACCCAAGGCGATGCTCGATCTCGTCAAGCGCGCGTCCGAGCCGCGCAGTGGTGTCGGTGCGACGTTGGCTCGGCGGCAAGTGCGCGAGGATCGAACGTGAGGAGTCGGCAATCACGTCTGCACGCAGGGTGATCCCGTGCACGGCGAGGATCGGTGCCAGCACGTCGCGACGCTTGTGCAGGTCGGCCATGGTATTGCGATAGGCCAACTGCGAGATCCGCCGCCGCGCGGCAAAGCTGAAGACGTTGGTATAGAACAATTCGCGATTGTCTGCGTTCGGCTCGAACACCAGCTGGTCGATGTCGGGATACTGCTGTGCATAGCGCGCGAGCCCGACCTGCATGCGCGATTGCAGCATGGTGCGCAGGGTTTGCGAGAGTACGCCCGGCAGGCCGCCTTCGGCGATGCGACGGTCGCTGAAGCGATGCAGCTGGGAGACATCCTCGGCATCTTTGCCGGGGTTGAACGGCACCAGCGGATTGATGCCGAGCATCAAGTCCACGCCGCGGTCGAGCACGATCGAGGCATGCATGGTGCGGCGCACTGCGCCATCGACGAAGTGGCGGGCACGCCCGCTCTTGTCGCGCAGTTCGACCGGCGGGTACAGGCCCGGCAGGGCGGCACTGGCCTGCACGGCCTGCGAAATCGGCACGTCGTCCCAGCCCTTGTCGCCGAAGCGCACGGCCTCGCCACTATCAAGGTCCACACTGATCACGTACAGCGCGCGGTCGAGCTTGCGGAAGTTATTGGTGCGTCCGCCGCGGGTGAATACATGGCGTAAATAACGCTCGACTTGGGTGTTGTCGAACAGACCGGTCGGCACCAGCCCGCCGACACGGTTGAGCAGATCCGACCAGCGCGAATCGCCGCCTCCGAACCAGAAGTCGCGGCTCAGCCGCGCGCTCAGTCGCGGGATGGTCGCG
>JBDSIA010000372.1:0-4166 GCA_039918175.1 Thermomonas sp. | reverse complement strand
CCCATCATCGGCACCATGCTCATCGACTCGATGCCGCCAGCCAGCATCAGCTCGGCATTGCCCAGGCGTATCTGGTCGGCGGCCAGCGCGACTGCCTGCAGGCCGGAGGAACAGAAGCGGTTGATGGTTTGCGCCGCTACAGTATTGGGCAGGCCCGCCAGCAGCACGCCGATGCGCGCCACGTTCATGCCTTGCTCGCCCTCTGGCATGGCGCAGCCGATGATGGCGTCATCGATGCGATTGACGTCGATGCCCGGTGCCTGCGCAATCACGCTGCGCAGCACGTGCGCCAGCATGTCGTCTGGGCGGGTGTTGTGGAACACGCCGCGTGGCGCCTTGCCAACTGGCGTGCGGGTGGCGGCGACGATGTAGGCGTCCTGGACTTGCCTGTTTTGAATCAGCTTGGTCATATCAATTCCTCAGCGGCTTGCCGGTCTTGAGCATGTGCGCGATGCGCTCCTGGGTCTTGGGCATCTGTGCCAGTGCGACAAAGTGCTCACGCTCCAGCCTCAACAACCAGTCCTCGTCCACCAGCGCGTTACGGTCGATCTCGCCTCCGCACATCACCGTCGCTATGCGGGTTGCGACTTCGTAGTCATGCGGCGAAATAAACCGACCCTCCAGCATGTTGACCAGCATCATCTTGAAGGTGGCGATGCCGACATCGCCGGCCACGCGAACCCGGCGTGCAGGCAATGGCGTGCGATAACCGCTTTCAGCCAGTGCCAATGCATGCGCCTTGGCGACATGCAGTAGCTCGTACGCATTGAAGACAATGGTGTCCGTCGAGCGCGCGAGCTTGAGTTCGCCTGCTTCCACTGCTGAGGTGCTGACCTTGCCCATTGCCGCGCTCTCGAACGCGGTCTTGAGCTCGGCGAACACGTCGCCGCTCGCACCCGCGGCTTCGGAGGCACGCACCGCGAATTCCTTCAACCCGCCACCGGCCGGCAGCAGGCCGACGCCGGCTTCGACGAGACCGACATAACTCTCCAGCCCGAACACGGTATGCGCCGAATGCATCTGGAACTCGCAGCCTCCGCCCAGCGCCAGGCCACGGACCGCGGACACAACCGGGACCAGCGAATACTTGATGCGCTGGCTGGTGGCCTGGAAGTTCGCCACCATTGCCTCGAAACCCTTGATGTCGCCAGCCTGCACCAGGCCCAGCGCTCCCGACAAATCAGCACCGGCCGAGAACGGTTCCTTGGGCTGCCAGATCACCATGCCGCGGAAGTCGCGTTCGGCAATCGTGATCGCTTCCTGCACACCGTTGAGCACTTGGTCGTTGACCGTATGCATCTTGGTCTTGAAGCTGAGGATCGCGATGCCATCGCCGTCATGCCACAGACGGACACCGTCGTTTTCGAACGCGGTTTCGCCGGCTGCGGCGTGCTCGCCCAACAACGAATCCTGGAATCGCTGGCGCTTGTACACGGGCAGGGCGGAACGCGGCAGCTTCGCGTCCTTGCCCGGGCTATAACTGCCCTCGGCGCCATGCACGCCTTCGCGACCATCGAACACCCAATCCGGCAGCGGGGCATTGCTCATCGCCTTGCCGGCAACGATGTCCTCAGCCACCCAGTCGGCAATCTGTTTCCAGTCGGCGGCCTGCCAGGTCTCGAATGGCCCCAGGTTCCAGCCGTAGCCCCAGCGGATCGCCAGGTCCACATCGCGTGCGGTCTCGGCGATATCCTTCAGGTGGAAGGCGCTGTAATGGAACAGGTCGCGGAATACCGCCCACAGGAACTGCGCCTGCGGCTGCTCGCTTGCCCGCAGCGCGGCGAACTTCGCGGCGGGGTCGCGTTCCTTCAGGATCGCGGCAACGTCGGGGTCAACGTCGCCTGCAGTTGGTCGGTAATCCTGTGCTTCGAGATCAAGCACCAGAATGTCCTTGCCGCGCTTGGTATAAATGCCAGCGCCAGTCTTCTGGCCGAGCGCGCCTTTCTCGATCAGCGCAAGCAGCCACTTCGGCGCCTTGAAATGGGCGTGCCAGGGATCGTCCGGCAGGGTATCGGCCATGGTCTTGATGACGTGGGCCATCGTGTCCAAGCCCACCACATCGGCAGTCCGGAACGTCGCCGACTTCGGCCGGCCGATTGCCGGGCCGGTCAGCGCATCGGCAACATCGAAGCCCAGCTTGAAGGCCCGAGTGTGGTGCATGGTCGCCAGCATCGAGAAAACGCCGATGCGGTTGCCGATGAAGTTCGGCGTGTCCTTGGCGATCACCACGCCCTTGCCGAGTTGGGTCACCAGGAATGTTTCAAGACCAGCCACCACCGAAGCGTCTGTGGTCTTCGCCGGGATCAGTTCGGCAAGGTGCATGTAGCGGGGCGGATTGAAGAAATGGACCCCGCAGAAACGATGGCGAAGTTCTTCGGGAAGCACGTCGGCCAAGGCATTGATGCCCAGGCCCGATGTATTGCTGGCCAGCACGGCATCGAGGGATACATGCGGCGCGATGCGGCGATACAGATCCTGCTTCCAGTCCATGCGCTCAGCGATTGCCTCGATGATCAGGTCGCAACCTTCCAGCAGGGGCAGCCCGGTTTCGTAATTGGCTGGCGTGATCGCGGCAGCCAGCGACTTGCTCGCAAGTGGAGCCGGCGACAGTTTGCCGAGGTTGGCGATGGCCTTCAGCACGATGCCGTTCGCGTCACCTTCCTTGGCGGCCAAGTCGAACAGCACGGTGTCTACGCCGGCATTGGTCAGATGCGCGGCAATCTGCGCGCCCATCACGCCGGCACCGAGCACAGCGGCGCGGCGCACAAGTAATTTCTCAGACATATTACGCAACTCCTTGAAAAATCAGATTGCTTCCGCTTGGAAGCCGGCACTGGCAAACTGGATCAGGGCCTTTGCAGCGCGTTGTCGATGGGTCGCCTCCGACACAGATGCAGGCCGCTTGATCAGACCGAAGTCGGCCATCGCATAGGTCAGCGCGCCCGACAGGAAGTCCAGCCGCCAATAGAGCTCTTCCTTGCCAAGTCCCGGTACGCAGCCGCCCAGTGCTTTGGCGAATTGGCGCAACACATGCCCGTACTGATCCGAGAGGAACTTGCGCAAGATGTCATTGTTTTCAGCGTATGCACGGGCGATCACCCGGATGAAGGCACCTCCGCCGTGGCGATCCTGCGCCATCGCCAATGCGGGCTCGACGAAGGCCGCCAGGATCGGTTCCAGTTCGCCAGGATGGGTGGCCACCGCGGATTGCAACGCCTGCAGACGGTCGCGGCTCATATCGTCCATGCGTCGGCGGAACACCTCGTTGACCAGGTTGTCCTTGCTGCCAAAGTGGTAATTGACCGCGGCGATGTTGACGTCCGCACGGCTGGTGACCTGGCGTAGCGAGGTGGCACCGAAACCCTGCTGGGCGAACAGTTCCTCCGCGGCGTGCAGGATCCGATCCTTGGTCGAGAAGTGCTGGAGGCTCATCGGCGGTCACCTTAATCAAACGCTTGTTTGATGCTAGGGCGGGGTCGTGGGTGCGTCAAGAGGATCCCTCACGCTGATGACAAAAAACGTGCGGTGCGGGGCTGGTTCGTCTAGAATCGTCCGTAGCCATATCGGCCAAACCCGCGCCAGTACGCGGGTTTTTCTGTTATCATCGGGCTTGCGACGCTAAATCGCCGCCCGCCACACCGGAGTAGTCCAATGGCGCTGGAGCGCACCCTCTCGATCATCAAGCCCGATGCCGTCGCCAAGAACGTCATCGGTCAGATCTATACCCGTTTCGAGCAGGCCGGCCTTAAGGTCGTAGCCTCGAAGATGAAGCACCTGTCCAAGCAGGAGGCCGAAGGGTTTTATGCGGTGCATCGCGAGCGCCCGTTCTTCAGCGCGCTGGTCAACTTCATGAGCTCCGGCCCGGTGATGATCCAGGCGCTGGAAGGCGACAATGCCGTACTCAAGCATCGCGACCTGATGGGTGCCACCAATCCGAAGGACGCCGCGCCGGGAACGATCCGCGCAGACTTCGCCGACAGCATCGATGCAAACGCGGTGCACGGTTCGGATTCGCTGGAGAACGCGGCGAACGAAATCGCCTATTTTTTCCCGTCCACCGACGTTTACACGCGTTGAGTTGATGCAATGAGCGATACCCGCACTCCGGCCATCGACATTACCCTGCTGGGCCAGGCCCAGTCTGGCGATGGCGTGTCCGTGGTTGC
>JBDSIA010000371.1:0-11870 GCA_039918175.1 Thermomonas sp. | reverse complement strand
ACGCCGTCATCCAGTTGCAAGTGCGCGCCGGCATCGTCCTGCTCCAGCGCTTCGATCCGTGCCGGACAATGCACGCGCACGCCCGCACCCGGCAATGCCGCCCACAACCGGTCCACCAATAACGCGTTCTCCACGATCCATCCCAACTGCGGCTGGCCGAGCCTGTCGGCATCGAACACCAGCGCATCGCCACCCGCCGCGTCCCAGACCCGCATGCGTCGATACGGCTGCACGCGCGCCTCGCGCACCAACTCCCACACACCCAGATCGTCCAGCAAGCGTGCATTGTCCGGGGCGAAGGCGTAGACCCGCAGGTCACGTTTCTGCAGCGTCCATGCGTGCGGATGCTGTGGTTCCACCAGTGCGACCGATATGCCTTCGCGCGCCAGCATCAAGGCGGTCGCCGCGCCGACCACGCCCCCACCGGCAACGACCGCATCCAGCATCCCGCGCCGGCTTGAAGCATGGGTCATGCGCTGGCCGCCCGCCGACACATCTCTGGTACATCGCCGCGAAAACCCATCGCGCCGCCAACCAGCCAGCCTTGCAACCAGGCTTGCGAATCGCCCATGACCAATCCCGCGCTGCGCAGCGGGCGCAACAACGGCGCATCATTCGCGCTCAGCCGAGCCAGCCCATCTGAAAACGCCAACGTCCGCTCGCGATCCTGTTGGCGCCGTTGCGCGTAGTGCGACAACACCGCCTCCGCGCCCGCATCATCGGCATGCTCGGCGATGCATTCGGCCAGGGTCAATGCATCCCGCAAGCCGAGATTGAAGCCCTGCGCGCCAACCGGATGTAGCGACTGGGCCGCATTGCCGACCAGCACCGCGCGCGGGGCGATGAGCTGCTGCGCCACGCAACCAACGATCGGATAGGCGCTGCGCTGGCCGCAGCTCAGGAAACGCCCGGCGCGCCAGCCGAAGATCGATTGCACGCGTGCCAGAAAGCCGGCCTCGTCCAGCGCCGCCACCGCGTCAGCCTCGTTGCGAGATACACCATGCACCAATCCGAAAAACCCATCACCACGCGGCAACAGTGCCGTCGGGCCATTGGCAGTCAGCCGTTCGTAGGCAGTGCCATCGGGCGGGCGCTGGCTGCGCAGGCGGGTGACGAACAAGGTCTGACCGTAGTCGTGGTCGTCGGCGTCGATGCCGAGTGCGGCGCGGACCGAGCTGCGGGCGCCATCGGCGGCCACCAGCAGGCGCGCACGCACGCTGTTTTCGCCGTTCTCGCCGGCAATCCGGATCACGCGGTGTCCGTCATCCATCGGCTCGACTGCAATGAAACGGGCCGGGCGATAACGGGTCAGCGACCTGAGCTGCAACAAGCGGGTTTCAAGGGCATCGCCGAAATCCCGGGCCACCACCACCCGACCGAATTCCTCGCGCCGGTGCTCGCCAGCGTCCAACTGGATGCGCCCGAAATCCCCGGCGCGGCTGACATGGATACGCTGGATGCGGCCGCTCGGATTGCGCAGCAACGGCATCACGCCCAATGCCGTCAACGCGTTGACGGTCGCCTCGGCGAAACTGAGGTTGCGCTCGTCGAACCCCGCAGGCAACGCGCCGGCCGGGCTGGCCTCGAGCATGCCAACGTCCAGACCCAACCCGTCCAGGGCGATCGCCAGGCTTGCGCCCACCAGCCCGCCACCGACGATCAGGACGTCGTGGCTGCGCTGCGCAAGGAAGTCGCTACTGGACATTGCGCTATGCTAACGGCTCCACTGTCGCCTGATCGAAGATGCATATGAATCGCGCCACCTCAATGCCCGCCGCCGGCCCGCTAACCCTGGCCGTGCTGATCTTCATCGCGGCGCTGAGCCGGGTGCTGCCGCATCCGCCCAATTTCTCGCCGATCGAAGCGGTCGCGCTGTTCGGCGGCGCCTATTTCGTCAAGCGCCACTGGGCGCTGCTGGTCCCGCTGATGGCGATGTTCCTGTCGGACATGGTGTTGGGCGTGCTCCGCGGCGGCATGTATTTCGACTACTTCACCAGCGCCGGCTATCTGCTGGTCTATGCCTGCATCGCGCTGTCTACCCTGCTTGGGTTCGGCCTGCGTGGCAAGGTGGGCGCCAGCCGCGTGCTGTCGTATTCGCTGGCAGGTTCGATGCTGTTCTTCGTAGTCACCAACTTCGGTGCCTGGCTGTCCGATCCGGCCTATTCTAAGACCGTGGCAGGCCTCACGGCCGCGTATGTCGCCGGCGTTCCGTTCTTCCAGTGGACGGTGCTGGGGACGCTATTCTATGCAGCCCTGCTGTTCGGTGGCTTCCAACTCCTGCGCTCGCGTCTGCCTGCGCTACGCGCGCAGACCGCGTAAGGCGCGGCGATGGGCAACCGCCTGTCGAAGATCTACACGCGCACCGGCGACGACGGCACGACGGGACTTGGCGATGGTTCACGCGTCGCCAAGGATTCGCTGCGGGTCAATGCCTACGGCACTGTGGATGAAGCAAATTCCTGCATCGGCCTGTTGCTGGCCAGCGACGTGCCGGATGATATCCGCGATCTGCTGATCCATATCCAGCACCAGCTGTTCGACCTTGGCGGAGAACTTTGCATCCCCGGTCATGCCGCGATATTCGATGCCGACATCGATGCGCTGGAAGCGCGCCTGGATCATTACAACGACGACCTGCCCGCGTTGAAGGATTTCATCCTGCCCGGCGGTGGCGACGCGGCTGCGCGCTGCCACATCGCACGCACCGTGGTGCGTCGTGCCGAGCGCGACACCGTGGCGCTCTCGCGGCACGAGGACATCCGCCCGCAGGCGATCCGTTACCTGAACCGGCTGTCCGACCTGTTGTTCGTGCTGGCGCGGGTGCTGGCCCGTAGCAGCGGGCATGGCGAGGTGGTCTGGAACCACGACCGTCGCAAGTCCTGAGCGGTAGCGGATGATGCGCATCTATTCGCATCCGGCCTGCCTGGCCCACGACACCGGGCCGACCCATGCCGAGCGCCCCGAGCGGCTGTCGGCAGTGACCGATGCGCTGCATGCGGCCTTCCCGCAACTGGATTGGCACGAAGCGCCGCGCGCCAGTCGTGGCCAGCTGTTGCGCGCGCACACGCCAGCCCTGCTGGAGCAGGTGCTGGACAATCCGGTTTTGAAGCTGCGGCCCAGCGAGCGCATGTTCCTGGACCCGGATACGGTGCTGTCCCCGGCGTCCGCTGAAGCAGGCCTGCGCGCCGCCGGCGCTGTGGTGGCCGCCGTGGACGCAGTCCTCAGCGGGCAGGTCACGCGCGCGTTTTGTGCGGTGCGGCCGCCCGGCCACCATGTCACCGCCGAGGTGGCAATGGGCTTCTGCCTGTTCAACAGCATTGCCGTCGGCGCCATGCATGCGTTCGCCGAGCACGCACTGGAGCGCGTGGCCATCGTCGATTTCGACGTGCACCACGGCAACGGAACCCAGGCGATCTTCGAGCACGACCGGCGCCTGCTGTTCGCCAGCTCCCACCAGCTCCCCTTGTATCCCGGCACCGGCAGTCGCGATGAAGTCGGCGACGGCAACATCGTCAATGCACCGCTGCCGCCGGACGCCGGCAGCGCCGAGTTCCGCGCGGCCTGGTCGCAACGCCTGTTGCCGGCGGTCGATGCATTCAAACCGCAATTGCTGATGATTTCCGCAGGATTCGATGCGCACCGAATGGATCCGCTGGCGCAATTGCAGCTGGAAGCCTTGGATTTCGGCTGGATCACCGACGAACTGGTCGCATTGGCCAACCGGCATTGCGCCGGGCGGATCGTTTCCACCCTGGAAGGGGGCTACGACTTGACCGCCTTGGCGGAATCCAGCATGGCCCATGTCGGCGCGCTGCTGGCCTGACTCACCCGCGACGAGACTCAGCAATGTCAAGCGTTTGCCGACCCGTCGGCGTTCCGGCAAGCTAGCCGCCGGATCATGTCTTCTGGAACACCTGTGCGCCCATCCCTGCGTCTGCTGCCGTTGCCGCTGTGCATCGCCCTTTCACTGCAGGCCAATGCTGCCGATGACATGCCACCGAGTTATGGCCTGTGCCCCGTCCAGGACGTGGTCAAGCCGTTTGCCGATGCACAGACGATCCCCGAGGGGATCAAGATCGACAATGCCAACGAAGCCACCGACATCGAAGGCGATGCGCTCTCCGGTACCGAAGCCAACCCGGTGTTCAACGGCAACGTGACCCTGCGCCGCGGCGCCCAGTTCATGGGCGCCGAGCAGCTCAATTACGACAAGTCGAAGGAGCAGTACACCGCCGAAGGCAATATCCGCTATCAGGGCGGCGGGCTGCGCCTGGTGGCCAAGCGCGCCGAAGGCGACCAGGCCAAGGACATCCACATCCTGCACGACATCGATTATCAATTGCTGTCGCAACGCGGCAATGGCGGCGCCGACAGCATCATGCTCAACGGTGATCTGGGCGAGCTGCACGGGGCCACGTATTCCACCTGCCCGCCCGAGCAGCGCCAGTGGGAACTGCGCGCACGCGAGATCGATGTGAATACCGAAACCGGCATGGCGGTCGCCCGCGGTGCCACCCTGCGGGTCGGCAAGATCCCGGTGATCTACCTGCCCTGGTTCAAGTTCCCGACTGATGAGCGTCGTCGCACCGGCCTGCTGTTCCCGTCGATCTCCAATTCCGGCCGAAACGGTTTCGACTACCGGCAGCCGATCTACCTGAACCTGGCCCCGAACTACGACGCCACCCTCAATCCGCGCCTGATGACGTCGCGTGGTGTGCAACTGGGCGCGCAATTCCGTTACTTGGTAGACGGCGGTGCAGGTACGGTTGAAGGCACTTGGATGCCCAACGACAAACTGCGGGATCGCGACCGTAGCCTGTTCCGCTACTCCGCATTCCAGAACCTGACCCAATACTGGCAGGCGCGTGCGAACCTGAACTGGATCAGCGATACCCGCTATTACGAAGACTTCAGCAACAGCATTGATGGCCTGTCGCAATACACCGCATTCAGCTCCATCGGCATTTACGGCCGCGGTAAAGGCTGGGACGCGGGTTTCAGTGCCGACCACTGGCAGCTGGCCGACTTCACCTTGACCGAGTCGATTCTGCCTTACAACCGCATGCCGCGTGGCTATGTTCACTGGGAGCGCAAGATCGGCAGTGGCTTCGTCGCCGGAGTGGACGCCGAAGCCGTGCGCTTCCAGCATCCCAGTTTCGATGCCGGTTCGCGCCTGGATCTGAAACCCTGGATCAGCCTGCCGCTGGAAGGCGACAGCTGGTTCCTGCGCCCGACTGCCGGCTTCCGGTACACCGGGTACCAGCTTGACGACGGCCTTGCAGATAGCAACGCACGGACTCGGGCGGTCGCAGCGGAAGCCGCACAGGGACGTGACTGGACAACAGACACCGTCCCCGGCTCAGTATGGCAACCGTTGGTGCAAGGTAGCCCGATGCGGGCGACGCCAATCTTCAGTCTGGACGCCGGCGCCTATTTCGACCGCGATACCACGGTCAAGGGCAAGGACTATCTGCATACCATCGAACCGCGCCTGTTCTACCTGAAGGTGCCTTACACCGATCAGAGCGACATGCCGCTGTTCGATACCCAGCCGCTGACCTTTAGTTGGGGCCAGCTGTTTCGTGACAACCGCTATTCCGGCGCAGATCGCCAGGCGGATGCCAACCAGCTAACCCTGGCCGTGAGCACACGGATGATCCGCCAGTCCGATGGCCGCGAGCGGTTCTCCGCCAGTCTGGGCCAGATCCGCTATTTCGACGAATCGCGCGTGCACATCCCGGACGAGCCGATCACCGAAAAAGGTCGTTCGGCCTGGGTAGCAGACGCCAACTACGCCCCGACCGACCGCTGGACGTTTGGTGCGTCGTACCAATGGGATCCGAAATTCAACCGCACCGACCTCGCCAGCGTACGCGCCCGCTATCTGCTACCGGACGATGGCGTGTTCAACCTTGGCTACCGCTATCGACGCGACCTGCTCGAACAGACCGACCTGTCATTCCTGTATCCGATCAGTCCGGCCTGGAGCATCGTCGGCCGCTATTACTACTCGCTGCGTGACAACAAGGCGCTGGAAACCGTTGCCGGCTTCCAGTGGGACAGCTGTTGTGTCGCCGTTCGGCTTGTGGCCCGCCGCTACGTGCACAATCGTGCCGGCGACCTGAGCAACGCGATCATGTTCGAAATCGAACTCAAGGGGCTTGGTTCCGCAGGCCAGGACACCAAGCGCGCCTTGCGTCGATCCATCCTCGGCTACAATCGCGACGATCTGTACCTGGTGCCGCCGCAGACCGCCACAGGCCAACCCACCCCGCCGGACACCAACGCCAGCCCATGACCGACAACATTTGCCCCAACTTCCGCCGCACCGCCCTGGCCCTGCTGCTTGCGGGGCTGCTGCCTGCCACGCCCATCGCGTTGGCACAGAGCAGCTCCAGCATCGCCCCGGTGGATCGCATCGCTGCGGTCGTCAACGAAGATGTGATCCTGCGCAGTGAACTCGACCGTGCGTTAGCCAACATCCGCTCCCAATATGCCGACAAGCCAAACCAGCTGCCACCACCGGACGTGCTGGAACGCCAAGTGATGGAGCGGCTGATCCTGATGCGCCTGCAGCTCTCACGAGCCAGGGAATCGGGCGTCACCGCCAGTGACGAGGACATTGAAGGCGCGGTACAAGGCGTGGCCCAGCAGAACAACATTGATATCGACCAACTGCGCGGCCGCATCACCCAGGAAGGCATGTCGTTCAACGAATTCCGCAGCAACCTGCGCGACGAAATCATTACCCAAAAGCTGCGCCAGAGTTTCGCCCAGGGCCGGATCAACGTCAGCGAAGCGGAAGTCGATGCCGCCCTTGCCATCGCCGCTGGGGCTGGCAGCCAGCAGTTTCACCTGGCCCATATTCTGGTGAATGCGCCGGACGGCGCGACGGCCGAACAATTGGCCATCGCGGAGAAGAAAATCGAGGGTGTGAAGGGACTGATCGACAAGGGCGAGATGACCTTCTCTGCTGCCGCCGTGCGCTATTCGGACAGCCCGAATGCGCTGGAGGGTGGCGATCTTGGCTGGCGTGGCCAGAACGAGATTCCCCCGGCCTTCGCCGCTGCCATCCAGCAGCTACAGCCTGGCCAGATCATTGGCCCGATTCGTGGACCAAGTGGCTTCCAGTTGTTGCAATTGGTCGACACCCGAACGCAATCTGCCAATGCCGGCGAGCAGGTCACCCAGTTCCAAGCCAAGCAAATCCTGGTCAAGATCGACGACAAGACCGACGATGCGGCAGCCAAGGCCAAGGCAGAAACCCTTGCAGCCCGTCTGGCTGGGGGCGCCGATTTCGCCAAACTTGCGGCTGAATCCTCCGACGACGCCACGACCAAGCGCCGCGGTGGCGACTTGGGCTGGCTGACCGGCGAAACCTATGGCACGGCCTACGCCATGCAAGCGGCCGCACTGGACGACAACGGCGTGTCCGCTCCGTTCAAGACCGACGCGGGCTGGGTGATCCTGCAGCGCACTGGCAGCCGCCAGATTGCCGCCGGTGCCGACAATCTGCGTGCCCAGGTTCGCGACACCATTGGCCGTCGCAAGCTGGAAGATGAATGGGACCGTTTCCTGCGTGAAATGCGCGGCGAAGCCTATGTGGACGTACGCGATGCCAACGGCCAGTCCACCGCGCCGAAGCTGGATGCGCCCCCGCCTGTCGTGAAAAAGAAAAAACTCACGATCCCCCAGAATGAGCGGGATCGCCCGGTTTTCTGATCCCATGCGCCCCAGGATTGCGCTCGTTCCCGGTGAACCGGCAGGCATCGGTCCGGAACTTGTCGTGCGTGCTGCCCAGCAGGACTGGGACGCCGAGTTGGTCATCCATGGGGATGCTGCAATCCTGCAGCGCGCTGCTCGCGCATTGCAGTTGCCACTCGCCCTTCATCGCACTGGCGAACCTTCGGCATCGCTGCGCAGCCTGGAAATCGTCGAGATCCCGCATCCTGTTGCCGCGGCCTTCGGCACCCCCGAGGCAGCCAATGCCGCGTCGGTCATCAATGCACTGACCCAAGCCGGTCAGGCCTGCATTGACGGCCGGATGGACGGATTGGTGACCGGCCCGGTGCATAAGGCCGCGATCAATGCCGGCGGGATTGCCTATACCGGCACCACCGGCCTGTTGGCCGATCAGGCCGGTTGCGAGGTGGTGATGATGCTGGCCAACCGCATCGTCCGCGTGGCCTTGCTGACAACCCACATACCATTGCGCGCGGTGGCTGACGCAGTTTCGCCTGACGCACTTCGCAACAGCCTGCGCATCTTGCATGGCGCGTTGCGCGATGACTTCGGGATTGCCGAGCCGACCATTGCCGTGCTCGGATTGAACCCGCATGCAGGCGAAGCCGGCCATCTCGGGGACGAGGAACTGCGCATCATCGAGCCCACCCTGGAGGCCCTGCGCGCAACCGGCATGCAGCTGGTCGGCCCGCTGCCAGCCGACACCGCGTTTCTGCCGGAAAAGCTGCGCGGGTTCGACGCGATGTTGGCGATGTACCACGACCAAGGTTTGCCCGTACTCAAATACAGCGACTTCGCTAATGCAGTGAACATCAGCCTGGGCCTGCCGTATCCGCGGGTGGCGGTAGACCATGGCACCGCGCTGGAACTGGCCGGCACCGGCAAGGCCGATCCGTCAAGCCTGTTTGCCGCGATCAAGACCTGCACGCAACTGGCACGTCGCCGGCTGACGGCATGAGCCAGAGTTCTTTGAGCCTTCGTTCATGAGCACGTTCACCGAGCCCGCCAAGAAGCATCTGGGCCAGAACTTCCTGCACGAGCGCAGCGTGATCGACAAGATCGTGCTGGCGGTCAATCCACAACCGGGGGATGCCATCGTCGAAATCGGCCCCGGTCAAGGCGCGCTGAGCTTCCCGCTGTTGCGCAAGCATGGCGAGCTGACCGCAATCGAGTTCGACCGCGACCTGCATGCGCCACTGCAGGCCGCCGCCCGCGAACATGGTCTGTTACATCTGATCGAGGGCGATGTGCTGGGTGTGGATTTCACCAAGCTTGCGGCAGTGCACGGCGATGCGAACGGCCAGATTCGTCTGGTTGGCAACCTGCCCTACAACCTAAGCTCGCCGATCCTGTTCCATGCCCTGGACCATGCCCCTGCGGTCCGCGACATGCATTTTATGCTGCAGAAGGAAGTGGTGGAACGCATGGCCTCGGGACCTGGCAACAAGGTGTATGGGCGCTTGAGCGTCATGCTGCAGGCCTACTGCACAGTGACCCCGCTGTTCACGGTGTCGCCGGGCGCATTCCGGCCCGCACCCAAGGTCGATTCGGCCGTGGTGCGGCTGGTGCCAACCCCGGCAGACCGGATCGAAGTGGTGGATCGCCAAGTGTTTGCCAACGTGGTACGCGCGGCCTTTGGCCAACGTCGCAAGACCCTGCGCAATGCGCTCAACAGCGTCGCTGATGGGAGTCAGATTGAAGCCGCCGGCCTGCGCCCGGATGCACGCGCGGAACAGATCGAAGTCAGCGGCTTCGTGCAACTGGCTAACCTGCTCGCCCGCCAGTAATCCGTGCAAGTGATCATCGCGTGTGCGGTGGTTCACGCGTCGCGGCTACACTAGGCGCATGAGTACCACCGACTATGTTTTCGACATCGACGTCGCTACCTGCTTCCTGGACGACCAGTCCGTGCCGGAGGAAGGCCGCTTCGTGTTCGCCTACACCATCCACATTCGCAATGGTGGCAACGTGCCCGCGCGCCTGTTGGGCCGCCATTGGCTGATCACCGACGGTAACGGCAAGGTGCAGGAAGTGGTCGGTGAAGGCGTGGTCGGCGAGCAACCCTGGTTGCGTCCTGGCGAGGGTTTCGAATACACCTCGGGCGCGGTGCTGGAGACCGACATCGGCACCATGCGCGGCAGTTACGACATGCTCGCCGATGATGGCACTCGCTTCGCCGCGCCGATCCCGCCGTTCACGCTGGCCATCCCGCGCACGTTGCACTGAGCGCGGGAGACGACTGTGAGCACGTGGGCAATCGGCGACCTGCAGGGTTGCTATGACGTCACCCAACGCCTTCTGGAGCGCATCCGCTTCGACCCCGCGGTCGACCGGCTGTGGTTCTGCGGAGACTTGGTCAATCGCGGTGGTCAATCGATCGAAACCCTGCGGCTGGTGCATTCGCTGCGTAAGGTGAGCCATGTGGTGCTTGGCAACCATGACCTGTCGCTGCTGGCGATCGGTGAGCGCTCACCCGAGGACCAGCGCAAGGTTAACCCCGACCTGCAGGGCGTGCTGTTCGCCGAAGATGCGCCTGAACTGCTGGCGTGGCTGCGCCAGCAAAAACTCGCGCACGTGGATCGCGAACTGGGCTGGATGATGGTGCACGCCGGACTGGCACCGAAATGGACCACACAACTGGCCGAACAACACGCACTCGAAATTGAATCCCGTCTGCAGGGCGACAACTACCGCAAGCTGTTGCGCAATATGTATGGCGATGGCCCGGACTGGTCGCCACGCCTGAACGGTCCCGAGCGCGACCGCGCAATCATCAACATCTTCACCCGCATGCGTTATTGCAGCCCACGCGGGCGCATCGCCTTCGAACAAAAGGGCGAACCGGGCAGCCAGCCGCCGGGCCTGTATCCGTGGTTCTCGGTACCGGGGCGGGCCCAGCGCGACCTGAAAGTGGTCTGCGGGCACTGGAGCGCGCTTGGACTGTTCGTAGGCCAGGGCGTGCACGCGATCGATACCGGCGCGGTCTGGAGCGGCAAGCTCACCGCGTTGCAACTTGATTCCGAAACCCTGCACGTCGTGCAAGTTCCCGGCCGCGACGTGGCCGCACCCACGCCGCGCCAGCGGCCACCAAAACCGCATCGCCCGCAACATGACCAGCAGCGCCGCCGCGATGGGCGGGAGAAGCCGCGCGAAAATGCGCCGGAGAACTTGCCTGTTCCCGAAAAGGGGTCAGAGTGAAGTTTCCTGACCAAAGATCTCAGAACGACCTATTGCCATCGGCAGGAAATTCACACTGACCCCTTTTCGGGAGAGTTTTGCTTCGGTTTCCGTTCGTAATCCACGAACTCGAACGCAAACGCATGCCGCGTATCTGCTGCATGCGTCTCGCGAAAAGATTCGCGCCAACGGCTGACCTCGAAACGCGGGAAGAATGCATCAGCGTCACTGACTTCGGTAGCGACCAGCGTCAAGTGCAAATGCGTGGCGATGGGCAAGGCCAGCGCATAAATCTCACCGCCGCCGATCACGCACAATGCATCAGCGCCTGCCTGTTCCGCCTTGCATCGAGCCTCATCCATCGAAGCCACCGCCTGCATGCCCTCGAACGGCACCAGGCCACTATGAGTCAGCATCAGGTTCAAGCGGCCCGGCAACGCGCGGCCCAGCGACTGCCCAGTCTTGCGCCCCATCAGGATGGGTTTTCCCAGCGTCAGTGCCTTGAACCGCTTCAGGTCGTCGGGCAGATGCCACGGCAGCGCGCCGCCCTTGCCGATGGCGTAATTGCGATCCATCGCCGCGATCAGTGAAACCTTCATCGCAAGCTGCTCACACCGCAACAGGCGCCCTGATCGCAGGCAGTGGATCATAGCCTTCGATTGCGATGTCATCGAAGCAGAACTCGAAGATGTCATCGACCTCCGGGTTGAGCTTCAGGGTCGGCAGCGCGCGCGGCGCGCGCGACAGCTGTTCGCGGGCTTGTGTGAAATGATTCGAATACAGATGCGCATCGCCCAGCGTGTGCACGAAGTCGCCCACGCCCAGTCCGCACACCTGCGCCACCATGTGGGTCAGCAGCGCATAACTGGCGATGTTGAACGGCACGCCGAGGAAGATGTCGCCGCTGCGCTGGTACAGCTGGCAACTGAGTTTTCCGTCGGCCACGTAGA
>JBDSIA010000370.1:0-3715 GCA_039918175.1 Thermomonas sp. | reverse complement strand
TGGCCAGCGCGATTTCCGCCTTGACCTTGTTGCCTTTCCAGTACAACGCAGTCAGCACCACCGTATACCCGTCGCGCTGCACACGACCCATCAACACGTCGATTTCGCGCCGATGCAACAGCAATTTGCGGGTGCGACGTTCCTCGGCGACTACGTGGGTAGAGGCCGAAATCAACGGGGTGATCTGCGCCCCCACCAGGAAGATTTCGCCGGCACTGATGATCGCGTAACTGTCGCCCACGTTGGCGCGCCCGGCGCGGATCGATTTGAGTTCCCAGCCCTGCAACGCCAGGCCGGCCTCGAAACGATCCTCGAGGTGGTACTCGTGGCGTACGCGCTTGTTCAATGTGATCGTCTTGATCGATGGCGCCTTGTATGACGCCTTCGCGACGTTGCCGTTTGCCTTATCCTTGCCTGCTTTCGTGCTCATTGCGTCCATTGTCGCCGATCCGGTTGCAGTTCTGTGCGATGGGCTGCCTTGTTGGTCACCTGAAGGAATCCCGCCACGCCATGCCCGTCATCGTCCGCAGCGCCCTGGTCGAGCATTCGGCCGCACGCATGTTCGCGCTGGTGAACGACGTGGCCGCCTATCCGCGGCGCTTTGACTGGTGCAATGCGGCCGAAGTGCTGGATCAGGACCGCGACCGACTAACCGCACGGCTCGACCTCGGCCTAGGTGGGTTCAGCACCTGGTTCACCACCGCCAACACCCTGTCGCCGCCGCACCATATCGACATGGATCTGCGTGACGGTCCGTTCAAGCGGTTGCAGGGCCGCTGGTTGTTCCATGCACTGGACGAATGCGCATGCAAGGTGACGTTGAGATTGGACTTCGAATCACAGAGCCGGTTACTCGCACCTGCGCTGGCCTTGGGCATGCAAGGCCTGGCCGATCGCATGGTCGATGATTTCGTCCGTGAGGCCGACAGGCTTGATCTCGATGGCGATGGCGATGACGATGATTAGGGTGGAACTGGTTCGCGCATGGCCACGCCGATGCGAAGCGATCACGCTCGAACTTGCCGATGATGCAAATGTCGGCCATGCGCTCGCCGCCAGTGGCTGGATGCTAGGTCAGGAGTTCATCGGACTGGCGATATTCGGGGTTGCTGCCACGCAGGGGACAGACCTGCACGATGGCGATCGCATCGAATTGTTGCGTGGGTTGCAAGTCGATCCGAAACAGGCACGCCGATTACGCGCTGAACGTCGCAGATAGATCTCAGCGGCCCTTGTTCTTCTTCTTCTTGTCCTTGGGCAGGTTGCCAAAGCGCGCCATGGTCTTGGCCAACTCGGAATCTTCTTCCGGGAAATAGTCGCCATCCCACTTGGACAGCGCATCGCCTTCGAACCACACGGTCATGTTCTTGACCACGGGCGCGCCGCTGCGGCCGGTGCGGCGGCTGGCGGCGTAGTCCCAGCGCTCATGATGGAAAGGGTCGCGGATCGATGGCGTGCCCAGCAGGGTCATCACCTGGCGCTTGTCCATGCCGACCTGCAACTGATCCACGGCAGACTTGTCGAGCAGGTTGCCCTGATAGATCGGCTGGCGATAGAGCACCCCGCAACCGCTGGTGATCAAGGCGACGAGGAGAACGAGCAGCAGCTTGCGCATGGGCATCAAGGGCGGGGTAAGGACTGCGCGATGATACACTGAAGCCCATGCATCACGGCACTTCTCGCGACTTCGATGACCTGCGTTCATGCGCTGTTGCGCGTACATGGACACCCATCTCCCACGCAGCTTGCCGGTACTCGGAGTGGTGATGGAATCGCAGGATCTACGCAAGGCCGGCCTGAAAGTGACCCACCCGCGCATGCGGATCCTGCAGTTGCTTGAACAGACCCGGCCACGGCACATGACGGCCGAGGACATCTACCGGCAATTGCTGGGTGAAGGCGAGGAAATCGGGCTGGCCACGATCTATCGCGTGCTGACCCAGTTCGAATCGGCCGGGCTTGTGCTCAAGCACAATTTCGAAGGGGGGCATGCCGTGTACGAGTTGGATCGTGGCGAACACCATGACCACATGGTCGATATCGACACCGGCAAGGTCATCGAGTTCCACAGCGAAGCCATCGAGGCCCTGCAGCGTGAGGTCGCCGCGAAACATGGCTATGCAATCGAGGACCATGCGCTGGTCTTGTACGTGCGCAAAAAGCGCTAAGCCAGCAATTGCCTCGCTGCAGCCTCGGCCTCGGCCGTCACTTTGACGCCGCCCAGCATCCGCGCGATTTCCGTGATGCGGCCATTGTCGTCCAGTCGCTCGACCGATGCCTGGGTAATGCCTTGCTGGGCGGCCTTGCTGACCCGGTATTGCGCATGACCTGCGGCGGCAACCTGCGGTTGGTGGGTCACGCATAGCACCTGACGACCGTCGCCCAGCGTGCGCAGTCTCGCGCCGACGGCCGCAGCGACGGCGCCGCCGATGCCGGCATCGACCTCGTCGAACACCATGGTCGGCACCGGGTCAAACCCTTGCATGGCGACTTCGATTGCCAGCGAGATACGCGACAACTCGCCACCGGAGGCGACCTTGCGCAGTGGACGCGGTGGTTGGCCGGCATTCGCGGTGACCAGGAATTCGGCGCGTTCGGCACCATTCGGGTCGGGCATGGCGGCATTGCCGGATTGTTCGAGTGCCACTTCGAAGCGGCCGCCTTGCATGCCCAAGGTTGCGATCAGGCTTGAAACCTCCACCGCGAGCGCACTTCCCGCGCGTTGTCGGGACGCCGTCAGCGCCTCAGCAGAAGCGCGCCATTCGGTCAGGCTGGCCTCGATCGCGGACTCCAGCGTGTCCATGCGATCTTCCGCATCGCCCAATGCGTCAAGTTCATCGGCGAGCACATCACGATGCGCGGCCAGCTGATCGACGGGCAGTCGATGCTTGCGTGCCAGGTCCTGCACCCGCGCCAGTCGCCGCTCGAGCTCCAGCATCGCCTCCGGATCGAGGTCGAGGTCATCGCGGATGCGCTCAAGCAAGGACAGCGCCTCGTCCATCTGGATGGCCGCCGAATCGAGCATCGCATCGACTTCGGCAAGCCGTGGTTCGTGGCCTGCTTCGCGTTGCAATGCGCTGCGCAACGACTGAAGTCGGCTGGGCAGTGCATCGTCGCCGGCCAGTTGCTGCGAAGCCAATTCGCAGGCGTCGATCAAGGCGGCCGCGTGCGCATGCCGGCGATGGCTGCGGTCGAGTTCGGCCAGCGCCTCTGGTTCCAGCGCTTCGGCCTGCAATTCCTGCAACTGGTGCTGCAACCAGGCTTGGCGTTCACCCACATCCCCGCGGGCGAGCAGGGCCTCGCGTTGATCGCGCAGAGTTCGCCAATGCAAGGCAATGCCGCGTGTCGCACCGAGCAGGAGAGGATGTCGCGCATGCGCATCCAGCAATGTGGTTTGGGTGGCACGCGACAACAGGGCCTGTTGCTCATGTTGGCCGTGGATTTCCACCAGCAACGCGGTGAATTCGGCCAATTGCGCCAGTGACGCCGGGCGGCTGTTGATCCAGGCCCTGGAGCCACCGTCGGCGCGCAGGATTCGGCGCAGCTGGCAGGAATCGCCGTCATCAAGTTCGTTTTCGCGCAACCAGTCCATCGCGGCGCAAGCATCGTCCAGCGCGAACTCCGCGGCCAACTCCGCGCGCTGAGCGCCATGGCGCACGCTGCCGGCATCGGCGCGGGCGCCACACAGGAACCCAAGCGCATCGACCAGCAACGA
>JBDSIA010000369.1:0-3905 GCA_039918175.1 Thermomonas sp. | reverse complement strand
GACGAGAACAACATCCTGCTCGGCCGCATCACCATTGACGACGTGGTCGACATCATCCGCGAGCAGGCCGAGCACCAGGCGCTTGGTGCGGCAGGCCTGGACGAGGATGAGGATCTGTTCTCGCCGGTGCGGCGCGCATTCCGCAACCGCCTCATCTGGCTCAGCGTGAACCTGTGCACCGCGTTCCTGGCAGCGTCGGTGGTGGACCGTTTCGCCGGTTCCATCGAAAAATTGGCGGCGCTGGCGGTATTGATGCCCATAGTCGCCGGCATGGGCGGCAACGCCGGCACCCAGGTGCTGGTACTGATGGTGCGTGGCCTCGCCTTGGGCCAGATCGGCGCGTCCAACGTGCCCACCCTGGTCTGGAAAGAAGTGCGGGTGGCGGCGATCAACGGCCTGGTGCTGGGCTTCGTGCTCGGTATCGTGGTGTTGCTATGGTTCCGCAATCCCGCGTTGGCCGCGGTCATTGCGGTGGCGCTGACCTTGAACCTGTGTTTCGCCGCGCTGGGCGGTGTGTTCGTTCCGGTCACCCTCAAGCGCCTGGGTTTTGATCCCGCACTGGCTGGCGGCGTAATCCTGACCACCATTACCGATGTAATGGGATTCCTGACATTCCTCGGGTTGGCCACGCTGGTGTTGATGCGCTGAGCCGGGCGGTTCAACCGTCCCGCTAGGCCAGCAACGTTTCCAACACCGCCATTCGCACCGCCACGCCGTTGGCAACTTGTTGCAGCACTCGTGACTGCGGGCCGTCGGCGACCTCGCCGGTGATCTCGACGCCGCGATTCATCGGCCCGGGATGCATGACGATCGCGTCGGGCGCCGCCCGTTTCAGGCGCGCCGTGGTCAGGCCGAAGTCGCGGTGATAGTCGTCCAGCGACGCCACCAGGCCCTCGGCCATGCGCTCGCGCTGCAGGCGCAGCATCATCACCGCGTCCACGCCATCCAGCATCGCGTCGAAGTCATCGCCTACCACGCAGCCGTGCAAGCTGCCGTCGTCTGGTAACAATGCGATCGGGCCACACACACGCACTTCCCCGCCATCCAGCGCCCGCAGCGCATGCAGGTCGCTGCGCGCCACCCGCGAATGCTTCACATCGCCGACGATGAGCACCTTGAGCCTCGAAAAATCCGTGCCCTTGGCTTGCCGCAAGGTCAGCATGTCCAGCAAGCCCTGGGTAGGATGATTGCTGCGGCCGTCGCCGGCATTGATCAGCACCGTCCCTGGCAATGCCGATTGTGCCAAGGCGGTGACAGCGCCATCTTCTTTGTGGCGCACGATGAAACCGTGCACGCCCATCGCTTCCAGCGTCTTCAGGGTGTCGAGATCGCTTTCGCCCTTGCTGGTGGATGCGGTCGAGGTATCGAAATCGAGCAGGTCGGCGCCGAGCCGCTGGATCGCAAGGCTGAAACTGCAACGGGTGCGGGTGGATGCTTCGAAGAACAGCGTGCAGATCGCCTTGCCCGCGAGCACGCCACGCATCCCGTTGCCGCCATGCGCATGCGCGGCCAATGCGTCTGCGCGCTGCAGCAACGCTTCCAGCACGCCACGCGGCATGTCCTCTAGCGTCAGCAGGTGTCTCAGCCTTCCCGCGTCGTCCAGTTGTTCGCTCATGCCAACACCACCGCGTCCTGGGGCGCTGCAAGCCAGCGTTCGACGATGATCGCGGCAGCCACCGCATCCAGCGCCGCAGCGTCACGCCGACGCTTGCGGCCGCCGGCGCGCTCATCGGCAAAGCGTTGCGCGGCTTCGATCGAACTGCTGCGCTCGTCCACCATCACCACCGGCAGTTGGGTGCGCTCGCGCAATTGGCGTGCAAACGCCTGCGCAGCCTTGCGGATGGGCTGGTCGCCGCCGTCAATGGTCATCGGGTCGCCCACGATCAATCCATCCGGCCGCCATTCGCGGCGCAGGCGTTCGATCTCGTTCCAGTCGGGGTTGCCCGCATGCACATCGACCACTGCGATCGCGCGCGCGCCAGTGCCGAAGCCACTGCCGACCGCAACTCCAATCCTGCGCGAACCGACATCGAAACCCAGCACCGTGCCGTCGCGGCGGATGGTATCGGCGGGCGCCGGGGAATGGCTCATGCGTGGCCGCTATGGCTGGCGTAATTGACCAAGTCCACGCCGATACTCCCGGCGGCGGCCTGCCAACGCTGTTCCAACGGCAACTCGAACAACAGTTCGTGCCCCGCCGGCACCATCAGCCAGCTGTCGTCGACCAGTTCCTGTTCCAATTGGCCCGCTCCCCAGCCGGCACAACCCAAGGCCACCACCGCCTGTTCCGGACCATCGCCCCGGGCAAGCGCCTCCAGCACATCGCGCGAGGTCGTCAGGAACAGTCCCCCGCCAACGACCAAGGTCGAATCCCATTCACGCTCGCCGTCATGCAAGACGAAGCCGCGTTCCGGATGCACGGGTCCGCCGGCCAGTACGACCTGTCTCTGCAGGGCTTCGCTCTCGCTGCTGATCCCCATCTGCTGCAGCACTTCACCCAGCGTGTATTCGGAAGGGCGATTGACCATCACCCCCATAGCACCATCACCATCGTGTTGGCACACCAGGGTCACGCTGCAGGCGAAATGGGGATCATCCAACGCTGGCAGCGCCACCAACAGGTGGTTGGACAGGGGCGACGATTGGCTTGTCATTCCGCTTGGCATGACGCAATTCTAGCCTGCGCATGCCGCGGGGCGAAGCGGCATCCGCCCTGGACTATCGAGCCTCGGCGACTTCCACCCCATCCAGGCCCTGGGCCAGGGTGCTGGCATCGCCGCCTTGCGCCAATTTGATGCGCAGGCGCACTTCGTTGGAGGAATCGGCGAAACGGAGTGCATCCTCGTAACTGATTTCGCCCGCTTGGTAGAGCTCGAACAGGCTCTGGTCGAAGGTCTTCATGCCCATTTGCACGGATTCCTTCATCACTTCCTTCAGCTTGTGAATTTCGCCATCACGCAGGTAGTCCTGCACCAGCGGGGTGCCGAGCAGGATTTCCATCGCAACCCGCCGCGCCTTGCCGTCCGGGGTCGGGATCAGTTGCTGCGCCACCACGCCCTTCAGGTTCATCGACAGATCCATCAATAGCTGGCTGCGGCGATCCTCAGGGAAGAAATTGATGATGCGGTCCATTGCCTGGTTGGCATTGTTGGCGTGCAGGGTGCACAGCACCAGGTGGCCAGTTTCGGCGAAGGCGATCGCGTGGTCCATCCCCTCGCGGGTACGCACCTCGCCGATCATGATCACGTCCGGCGCCTGGCGCAGGGTGTTCTTGAGCGCGTTGTCCCAGCTGTCGGTGTCGATGCCGACTTCTCGCTGGGTGATGATGCAGCCTTCGTGCTTGTGCACGAATTCGATCGGGTCTTCAATCGTGATGATGTGGCCGGTCGAGTTTTGATTGCGGTAGCCGATCATGGCCGCAAGCGACGTCGACTTGCCGGTGCCGGTTGCGCCGACGAAGATGATCAGGCCTCGTTTCGTCATCGCCAGGGTCTTGATGATCGGCGGCAGGTTGAGTTCTTCGACCGTTGGGATGCGGGTTTCGATCCGGCGCAGCACCATGCCGACCTGGTTGCGCTGGTAGAAGCAGGAGACCCGGAAACGACCGACCCCGGACACGCCGATGGCGAAGTTGCATTCATGCGTGCGCTCGAACTCCTCGCGCTGCGGTGGCGACATCACGTTGAGCACCAGGTCCCGCGACTGCTGCGGGGTCAACGGGTTCTGCGTGATCGGCGAGATCTTGCCGTTGACCTTCATCGACGGCGGCATGCCTGCGGTGATGAACAGGTCGGACGCTTTTTGGTGCGCCATCAGCTTGAGGAACGAGGAAAAATCGATGCTGCTCATGCGCATGGCTCCAGATCAATAGGCACGCCCGAGGTGCGTGTGGTTGCAGAGGCCGC
>JBDSIA010000368.1:0-6081 GCA_039918175.1 Thermomonas sp. | reverse complement strand
ATGGCTACGAGGGCCAGGGGCCGGAACACAGTTCAGCGCGGCTGGAGCGCTTCCTGCAGCTGTGCGCGCTGGACAACATGTTCGTTTGCGTCCCCACCACGCCGGCGCAGGACTTCCACATGATCCGCCGGCAGATGCGCATGAGCACGCGCAAGCCGCTGGTGGTGATGACGCCAAAATCACTCCTGCGCCACAAGCTGGCAGTCTCCAGTCTGGACGAACTGGCCAATGGCGAATTCCAGCGCCTGATCCCCGACACCACCTCCACCGCAAAAAAAGTAAAGCGCGTCGTGTTGTGCTCGGGCAAGGTCTATTACGACCTGTTCGAGCAAGCACAGAAGCAGGGCATCAAGGATGTTGCACTGGTGCGCGTGGAGCAGCTCTATCCGTTCCCGCGCGAACAGCTGGTTGCAGAGTTGAAGCGCCACGCGTCGGCCAAGGAAGTGATGTGGTGCCAGGAAGAGCCCCAGAACCAGGGCGCGTGGTACCAGATCCAGCACCATCTGCGCGCTTGCCTGCAGGCCAGCCAAGTGCTGGACTACGCCGGTCGGGCACGCTCGCCCTCGCCCGCCGCCGGGCACATGGACGAACATGTCGCCGAACAAGCCGCACTGGTCGCCGACGCCCTCGTCAATCCGCTTGACGGCGACCACGTCGCTGAATGATCCAGCCGCCTGCACACCCGCCCCGCACACGCCCGCTCCACACACGCCCGCTCCAAAACACGCACACCTCGATTAGGACGCCACCATGGCCATTGAAGTCAAAGTTCCGGTGCTCCCGGAATCCGTTTCCGACGCCACGATTGCCAGCTGGCACAAGAAAGCCGGCGATACAGTCAAGCGCGACGAGAACCTGCTGGACCTTGAAACCGACAAGGTTGTCCTGGAAGTGCCATCACCCGTCAATGGCGTGATCAAGGAACTCAAATTCGCCGAAGGTGCCACTGTCACCAGCCAGCAGGTCATTGCGGTGATCGAGGAAAGCGCGGCGGCTGAAGCAACGAAAAAAGAGGCACCGAAGCAGGACGACGCCAAGCCCGTACCATCCGAGGCCAAAAAGGCCGCGCCGGCTGTTGCCGACCCACCAAAAAGGGCCGCCCCGTCGTCGTCCACAAACGACAACCTGCCCCCAGGCGCACGCTTCGCGGCCACCACGTCAGGCGTCGATGCAACGCAGGTCGAAGGCACTGGCCGGCATGGCGCCGTGACCAAGGAAGACATCGTCAATTACGCCAGCGGCAAGATGCCCGGCGTCAGCGGCGGCGCGCGCCCGGAAGAACGCGTGCCGATGACCCGCATGCGCAAGCGCATCGCCGAGCGATTGATGTTGTCTAAGAACTCCATCGCAATGCTTACCTCATTCAACGAGGTCAACCTGGCCAGTGTCATGGCCATGCGCAAGACGCTTGGCGAGCAGTTCCAGAAGGACCACGGGATCAAGCTCGGCTTCATGAGCTTCTTCGCCAAGGCTGCGGCCAATGCGCTGCAACGCCACCCGGCCGTCAATGCATCGGTCGATGGCGACGACGTGATCTATCACGGTTACGCCGACATCAGTATTGCCGTCTCCACTGAGAAGGGCCTGGTCACGCCAGTGCTGCGCAATGTCGAGCGCATGGGCTTTGCCGAGATCGAACAGGGCATCGCCGACTACGCCACCGCCGCGCGCGAAGGCGGTTTGAAGCTTGAAGATCTGCAAGGCGGCACCTTCACGATCACCAATGGCGGCACGTTCGGGTCGCTGCTGTCGACGCCGATCGTCAACCCGCCGCAGTCGGCGATCCTGGGCATGCACACGATCAAGGAACGGCCAATCGTCGAGAACGGCCAGGTCATCGCCGCGCCGATGATGTACATCGCGCTCAGCTACGACCATCGCGTGATCGACGGCAAGGACGCCGTGCTGTTCCTGGTCGACATCAAGAACCAGCTCGAGAATCCGCAGCGGATGTTGCTGGGCATGTAATCCGGTGAAGCCCCGCCAACCGGGGCTTCCTGTTTGAATCAAAGGATACGAAGCATGAGCGATACCCAGGATTTCGATGTCGTCGTCATTGGCGCCGGCCCGGCCGGCTACCACGCCGCCATTCGCGCGGCACAGCTTGGCTTGAAGACTGCGTGTATTGATGCTGCGTTGGGCAAGGACGGCAAGCCCGCGCTTGGCGGCACCTGCCTGCGTGTGGGCTGCATCCCGTCCAAGGCGCTGCTCGACTCCAGCCGCCAGTTCTGGAACATGGGCCATATCTTCGATCAGCACGGCATCAGCTTTCAGAAGCCGAACATGAATGTCCCGACCATGATCGGTCGCAAGGACAAGATCGTGAAGCAGTTCACCGGCGGGATTGCTGCACTGTTCAAGGCCAACAAGATCACCACCTTCTATGGCTATGGACAGTTGCAGCCTGGCAACATCGTCAGCGTGAAACAGCACGACGACAGTACGGTGTCGCTGAAGGGCACCAATGTCATCATCGCTGCGGGTTCTGATTCGATCGAGCTGCCGTTCGCCAAGTTCGGCGAGCACATCGTCGACAACGTCGGTGCGCTGGACTTCGAGCAGACTCCGAAGCGCCTTGGCGTGATTGGTGCGGGCGTGATCGGACTGGAACTCGGCAGCGTGTGGAACCGCTTAGGCGCCGAAGTCACGATCCTGGAAGCGCTGCCGGACTTCCTCGGCGCCGCCGACGCGGAAGTGGCCAAGGTCGCTGCGCGCGAATTCAAGAAACAGGGCCTGGACATCAAGCTCGGCTGCAAGGTCAGCGCGACCGAAGTGAAAAAAGACGGTGTCCACGTCACCTACAACGACGGCAAAGCCGACCAGGAACTCGTGGTCGACAAGCTGCTGGTCTGCGTCGGCCGTCGCGCCGCGACCAAGGGGCTGCTGGCGGAAGGCACCGGCGTCAAGCTTGACGCACGCGGCATGGTCGAGGTCGATGAGCACTGCCACACTGGCGTCGATGGCGTGTGGGCGGTGGGCGACTGCGTGCGCGGGCCCATGCTGGCACACAAGGGCTTCGAGGAAGGCATCGCGGTCGCCGAACTCATTGCCGGCCTGCCCGGCCACGTCAACATGGACACCATTCCGTGGGTCATCTACACCGAGCCGGAACTGGCTTGGGTCGGCAAGACCGAGGAACAATTGAAGGCCGAGGGCATCCCCTACAAGGCCGGCAGCTTTCCGTTCGCAGCGGTCGGGCGCGCGGTTGCGATGGCCGAACCGGCCGGCTTCGTCAAGGTGCTCGCTCATGCCGAAACCGACACGGTGCTGGGCATGCATCTGGTCGGCGCCAATGTGTCCGAACTCGTGCACGAAGGCGTGCTGACCATGGAATTCAAGGGCAGCGCGGACGACCTGGCGCGTATCTGCCATGCACACCCGAGTCTGTCCGAAGCCGTGCACGACGCGGCGATGGCAGTGCACAAACGGGCGATTCACAAGGCCAATTGACGTTGGCATGGTCCGTGAGACAAACGGCGTGCCACCGGCGCGCCGTTTTCGTTGCGGGCGCGCGATAATCCCGACATGAACCTGCAATTCCTGATCAAGCTCGCCATCACCATCGCACTGGTGCTGACAGCATCGATTCTGTCCAAACGTCCCGGCTTGCTCGGAGCACTGGTCGCAGCCTTGCCGGTGACGTCTCTGCTGGTGCTGGGCTGGCTGTATGTCGAGACGCATGATGTGCAGCGCGTGGCCACGATGTCGATGGACATCTTCTGGTTCGTGCTCGGCGGAATGGCCTTCTTCCCGGTGCTCAGCTTCGGGTTGAAGCAGGGCTGGCAGCCATGGGTGTGTTTCGTCCTGGCTGGCTTGGCAGCTTTTGCAGGAATGAGTGCGGTGCAGCATCTGCTGGGCCCGTTGCGGACACCCGCATGAAAACGATTTGCGTCTATTGCGGCTCCAACACCGGCAACGATCCTGCCTACGCAGAGCAGGCACGCGCGCTCGGCGAACGACTCGCGGCAGAGTGCATCGCGCTGGTCTACGGCGGCGGCAATGTCGGGCTGATGGGCATCATTGCCGATGCGGTGCTTGCCGGCGGCGGCGTAGTGATTGGTGTGATCCCGCAGCAATTGGTCGATTGGGAAGTAGCACACGGCGGGCTGACCCGGCTTGAAGTGGTCGATTCGATGCACGCACGCAAGGCGCGCATGTTCCAGTTGTCCGACGCGTTCGTCGCCCTGCCCGGCGGCTTCGGTACCCTGGACGAGATGTTCGAGATGTTGACCTGGCGCCAGCTTGGACTGGGCAGGAAACCTTGCGCATTCCTCGATGTCGGCGGGTTCTGGCAGCCGCTGATGACCATGCTGGACCGCATGGTGCACGAACGTTTCCTGCACGAAGACCAGCGCCAGGACCTGTGGCATGGCGACGATATCGAGAAGCTGCTGCAGTGGATGCGCGACTACGTGCCTGCGCAGGCCGACAAATGGCTGGACGAGAAACGCCGCAGCCAACTCAAGCTGACCGCCGAGGACCTATGAGCCAGGAACAGTTCCGCGCATTCCGCATCAAGAACGATGCTGCCGATGGCTATCGAAGCGGCATCGAAACCTTGGCGCTGGACGACCTGAATCCGGGCGAGGTGGTCATCCGCACTGCGTACTCGTCGGTCAATTTCAAGGACGCGCTGGCCGGCACCGGCACCGGGAAAATCCTGCGCCGGTTCCCACTGGTCGGTGGCATTGATGTTGCCGGGCACGTGCTGCAGTCGCGCGATCCGGCGTTCAAGGAAGGCGAAGCGGTGCTGGTCACAGGTAGTGGGTTGTCGGAAACCCGCGATGGCGGGTATAGCGAGATCGCCCGGCTGGATGCGCGCTGGGTGATTCCCTTGCCTGCCGGCTTGAACTTGCGCGAAGCAATGATCCTGGGTACCGCGGGATTCACCGCGGCTTTGGCCCTGCTGCGCATGGTCGAGAACCGGCAGACGCCCGCGCTTGGCCCACTTGCAGTGACCGGGGCGACTGGCGGGGTGGGCTCGCTGGCGGTCGCAATCTTCGCCAAGGCCGGTTTCACGGTGCATGCGATCAGCGGAAAACCCGAGCATGCGGGGTATCTGAAGTCCATTGGCGCCGAGGAAGTCCTCGGGCGCGATGCACTTGCAACCACGCGACCGATGGAAACCGCACGCTTTGGTGGGGGCTTGGACAATGTCGGCGGGCCGATGCTGACCAGCCTGCTGGCGCAGACCGCGCCCTACGGCAACGTTGCCAGCGCCGGGCTTGCGGCATCAGCCAAGCTCGATGCAACGGTCATGCCCTTCATTATTCGCGGCGTGTCTCTGTTGGGCGTGGCTTCTGCGGGCACCGCACGCGACATCCGCGACGAGGTCTGGCGGCGATTGGCGGGCGAATGGAAGCCTGACGCGCTGGACACGATCTGCACCCGGGAGGTCGGACTGGAGGGCCTGCAGCAGGTGTTTGCGACCATGTTGGCTGGGGGATCGCAGGGACGCACCCTGGTCCGCCTCCAATAAATCGACACGATCCGCTTGCGGGCGCCGCGCCGCCCGCTACAATCGACGGGCAACCACGGGGAACCCAAATGGCACGCATCCTGATCGTCGACGATTCGCCCTCGCAGCTGATGGGCATCCGCCGCATCGTCGAGAAACTCGGCCATGACGCATTGACCGCGGAGGACGGGGCCGCTGGGGTGGAAGCCGCCAAGCGCGAAATCCCCGACCTGATCCTGATGGATGTGGTGATGCCGAACCTCAACGGTTTCCAGGCGACCCGCTCGATCAGCCGCGAAGCCACCACCAAACACATCCCGGTCATCTTGGTCACCACCAAGGACCAGGAGACCGACCGCATGTGGGGCATGCGCCAAGGCGCCAAGGCCTATATCACCAAGCCCTTCAGCGAAACCCAGCTTGCCGAGTTGATCGCCCAGTATTTGTGCGGCGACGCGCCTGGGGCTGCATGAGATCACGCACGACTGCCTAGCGGTGCGCGATCAGTCGCGTCGCCAGTTGTTACCGAACGCATCGCGCATCTGCACGTAGGCTTCGCGCTGGGCGTCGTCCTGTGCGCGTGGCGCCAGGATTTCCAGTTCCACGATCTGGTCGCCGCCGAT
>JBDSIA010000367.1:0-5368 GCA_039918175.1 Thermomonas sp. | reverse complement strand
CGACGCGTTCAGCGTGCGCTGGGCGGGATCTCATGAACCGTTCATCGAGTTGTGAGCCGTTAGACTTCCCTGCACCACGTTGCGAGTCCAGTCCATGCCCCGCCTAGCTCCCCATGCCGTTCAGGGCGAATTGAAGCCCCTCGCCAACGTCCGCAACATCATTGCGGTTGGTTCCGGCAAGGGCGGTGTTGGCAAGTCGACGACCGCGGTCAACTTGGCGCTGGCGCTGGCCGCCGAAGGCCTGGCAGTCGGCGTATTGGATGCCGATGTCTACGGACCCAGCGTCCCGATGATGCTCGGATTGTCGGGACGCCCGGACAGTCCTGACGGGAAGACCATCGAGCCGATGCGCGCGCACGGCATCGAGGCGATGTCGATTGGCCTGCTGGTCGACCAGGACACGCCGATGATCTGGCGCGGGCCGATGGCGACTTCGGCGCTGACGCAACTACTCACCGAAACTAGCTGGGGCGACCTCGACGTGCTGGTGGTTGACCTGCCGCCAGGCACTGGCGACATCCAGCTGACCATGGCGCAGAAGATCCCGGTCGCCGGCGCGGTGATCGTGACCACGCCGCAGGACATCGCCACCCTGGATGCGCGCAAGGCTTTCAAGATGTTCGAGAAACTCGGCATCGCCACGTTGGGCATTGTCGAGAACATGGCGGTGCATGTGTGCACGAACTGCGGCCATGCCGAACACATCTTCGGCCAAGGTGGCGCACAAAAGATGTCAACGCAATTCAACATGCCGGTGCTGGGTTCGTTGCCGCTGGAAATCGGCATCCGCGAACATGGCGATGGCGGGGTACCGATTGTCGTCGCGCATCCGGACTCCGATGCCGCGAAGGCCTATCGCGAGACGGCCAGGGCGCTGCTGGCGGTGCTAGACCAAAGGCCCAAAGTCCGCAGCTCGATCATGGCGTCGTTGATAGGCAGCGCTTGAGTCGAGAATGCGGGACAAACATGTAGGAAATTCGGCGTTCAACTTCGATGTGTTGGCGCACTTTTTGTGCAATGCAGCAAGTGCCAAACGATTTGACGTTGTGAAAATGTGAGATGTATCACGTAAAAAACTCAAATTTGCATTGAATAGCTGCATTCATGTGACGCATCGCACATTGCCTGTCAGGGGTGATAGGTTCCGAACAACGCCGGAATTCTCCGGTGACCGTGGGCCTGACCTACGTTAATGCTTTTCGGGAGATTGAAAACCGCATGAAGACCAACCGTATAGCAGCTGTCGTACTTGGTGTGGTAACCGCTGCCACCGCCGTGTTGTCCGCCAATGCCAGCCATCGCTGGGGCAACTACCATTGGGGCTCCACCACGAACACCTTTACGTTGCAGCTTCTCGACAGCACCGTTGCAAACAGTAATGCCAACTGGCCTGCCCTGTTGGCAATTTCGCGCACGGAATGGTCCAAGGCTGCCGATTTCGACCTCGCTCTTTCCGGGTATGCGAACTCCAGCCGGGATCGCAAGCGCTGCACCGCCGTCTCCGGCAAGATCCGTGTCTGCAATGCTTCGTATGGCAATAACGGTTGGCTTGGCCTGGCGTCGATCAACATCAGCGGTGACCACATCACCCAGGGCACTGCCAAGATGAACGACAGCTACTCGTCCACGTGGACGAGCGATCCCAACGAAGCGCGGCACGTGATGTGTCAGGAAGTGGGCCATGACTTCGGCCTCGGGCACACCAGCGAAGATGGTTCTTCGCAAGGCACGTGCATGGATTATTCCAGCAGCCCGAACAGCGTCTCTCCAAACGCCCACGACTATGCCGAGCTGGCTTCGATGTACAGCCATCTGGACAGCACCAATACCTACTCGTTGAGTTCCGCTTCCACGGTGACTGCAGCCCAGCAATCCATGGCAGGTCAGAATCCGATGGGGGTCCGGGTGCAGAAGGGCCGTGACTTCGAAATCTGGGCGGCGCCAGATGGCCGCGGCGGTACCTGGATCCACCACGTGACCCTGGCCCACTGAGGCCGATCAGCAGCTATTGACTGGCTCCTGATTCCGCAAGTAAAAAACGCCGGGTTCGCCCGGCGTTTTCTTTTAACGCATACGGTCAGTAGGATTTCACTGATCCAGTCTTGGCGATGGGCGACCTCCCAGCGCCAATCGCGAATCCCATGAATTGGAAACTATGCTCAGGCGGCCGCGCTTGTCGCACTTAGTTACCGGATCCCATGGCGGTACGGTGAGCATCGATTTCAGAGGCTGAAAGTTTCCCGTCACGATCTCTATCGGCTTCGTCGAAATGCCGGTATAGCATTTCGTTATTCCACAATTCGTCGTGCGAAACGCCTCCGTCGCCGTTCTTGTCCATCTGGAATATCGACCTGCCGTCGGTAATCATCACCTGCGGTTCCAGTGTCATGTCCATACGGTGCCGCTCGATCTCGGCATAGGACAGTACGCCGTTGTGGCTGGTATCGGCCTCGTTGAAGTGCTGGTATAGCATTTCGGTAGGGGAGAGCTCGTCGCGGCTGACGCCGCTATCCATGTTCTTGTCGAGGTCGGTGAACGACTGGCCGCTGTCCGGTTTCACCGTTACTGCTTCCCGCTTCTGCGGGCGAACGGGCGGGGGCGGCGCCATCTCATCGCTGGGGGTGGCGAAGGGTTCGGTATCCAAGCCGGTTGCATCAACGTCGCTCGCAGGCCGATCGCGATCGCAACTGCAAGCGCCCAACATGAGCGCACAGAGCACTAGGCCGGGCAGCAATCCAGTGACAGTGTTCATGTGATTTCCTGGTTAAATGTGGGGATCGAGCTGTCAATGCGCCACCAGAGATGGGAGATCGCCTGGTTACTGCTGGATCATCGTGCCACCCATCGGGCAGTCACGGATTGGGGTCGGGGAGCCGAACTGGTCGACCCGCTCGACGCGCAGCGCGCCGCCGCTGCGCATCCCATGGACCTTGACGTACACAGGATCACCGTCTTGCAGGCCGAAGTCGCGCGCGCGCGCGGCCAATGCCTCGCCGTTGTCGACCTGCAACGCTGTTGCACCTCCGCAGGGACGTAGCTCGGCGCTCCCGCCTTGTTGCGTATACCAGCCAGTGAAGGCCGTGGTAGTGCTCGTGGCGGTGGTGACCGGTGCCGCGCTCGACGGGATATTTGCAGGCGCGCAGGCGGCGAGCATGATGGCCGCCAGAGACACGGCCAAGGAATTGCCAGTGGATGTACGCATGGATGATTCCTTCGGTGGATGACGATTATTACCACACGCCGTGCATTCAGCCGGCGTGTTTTTGACTACAATTCGCGCTGCAATACGCTAGGGACATCCATGAGCATCAAGAGCGACCGCTGGATCCGCCGCATGGCCGAGAAGCAGGGCATGATCGAACCCTTCGAAGCCGGCCAGGTCAAGCAATCCGCCGCCGGCGAACGCATCGTCAGCTATGGCACATCCAGCTACGGCTATGACGTGCGCTGCTCGCGCGAGTTCAAGGTGTTCACCAATATCAATTCAACGATTGTCGATCCCAAGCACTTCGACCCGAAGAGTTTTGTCGATATTGAAGCGGACGAGTGCATCATCCCGCCCAATTCCTTCGCGCTGGCGCGCACGGTCGAATACTTCCGCATCCCGCGAGACACGTTGGTGGTGTGCCTAGGCAAAAGCACCTATGCGCGTTGCGGGATCATCGTGAATGTCACTCCGCTGGAACCGGAGTGGGAAGGCCACGTGACTCTGGAGTTCAGCAACACCACGCCGCTGCCCGCACGAATCTACGCCAACGAGGGCGTGGCGCAGATGTTGTTCTTCCAGGCCGATGCCGACGACGTCTGCGAGACCTCGTACAAGGATCGCGGCGGCAAGTATCAGGGGCAGACCGGGGTCACCCTGCCGAAGACCTGACGGCGCGGCGTTCGCCGCCACCGTCGTCTCGTCGATCGGTTACTGCGCGGCCGGTTTCTCAGGCTCGGGGCTGGCAGCTGGCGCGGGTGCCGGAGCCGCCCACAGCTTCGCCTGAGGCGCGCCACCCAGCATCTGTGCGCGCACCAGTGGAATCGGCGGGCCACCATGGCTGAGGAACTGGTCGTGGAACGCCTTCAGCGCATTCGGGCCGGGATGCGCGGCGGTCCAGTCCTGGCGCAGCTGCATGATCATCAGCTTGCCCAGGGTGTAATTGAGATAGGCCGGGTCATAGGTCCCGCGCGCGGCCTGCTGTTTGGCGTTGCCTGCATCCTGCAGGCCCTTGTCCAGGAACATCTGCTCTGACTGCGCCATGCTCATGGCGCCGGTATGCAAGCCGATGGCTGACAGGAACCGTACGTCGCGTAGCAGGGCATTGGTCAATTGGCCGATATGCACTTCCGGGCTACCGCCGTCGACGCCGGCATCAAACATCATTTCCTCGGTGTAGTGCGCCCAGCCTTCGGCAAATGCATAGCCAACGAACAACTGGCCGAACTTCCAGTCCGCGCGGTTGGAGTGCAGGAACTGCAGGAAGTGCCCCGGCCAGACTTCGTGCGCCGAGACGAACAACAGGTTGTCCTTGCCCGGTATGTAGGCGGCCTGCACAGCCGTGGTCCAGGTCGGATCGGCCGGCGCGATGTAATAAACCGAGGGCAGGTCTTTTTCGTAAGGACCGGGTATTTCGATGTAGGCGAAGTTCCAGCGGTTGAAAGGTGGCGCTTCCTCGACCTTTGCCAGCTCTGTGCCGGGGATCGTCAGCAAATCCTTGTCGATGATGAACTGGCGCAGGCCATCCAACTGTTTGCGCGCACCTTCTACGGCGCCGCCTTCGGGCTTGTCGGCCGCGGCCTTGTCCACGCAGGCGCGCAGCGACGTCCCTGGCGAGAACTCTCCGCAGGCAGCGGTAAGTGATGCGGTATTACGGGCGAGGTCGGCTTCGCCCGCGGCCTTGAGTTGGTCCAGCGGGATGTCGACCAGTTCGGTGGCATGCAGCATCTTGGCGAACTTGTCCGCGCCCAAGGCGAAGTCCTGGGTGGCGTTTGGCGCTTGTGCCTTGAGCCAGACGGCCATGCCCTGGGTCGCCTTGACCGCGGCTTCGTTGCTCGCCTTCAAGCGCGCCTGCAGGGCGTCGTCCTTGACCTCGGCGAAGATCGCCGGCACGTCGGACTTGAAGAAACTGGAGTAGCCGGCGAATGAATTCACGCCCAAGTCGATGTAGCTCGCGGGCAGCGGCAGTTTGAAGTTGGCCTTGATCTGTTCGATCGCCTTCGGCAGCGCTTCCTGATACGTCACGAACGCCGCCATGCGCGCGGGTAGCGGCGCGTAAGGGCGGGTCAGGTACATGCTCGGCGACAGGTCGCCGGTATAGAAGCTGGGGTTGCTGGTCGGGAAGCCGGAGTCTTCCAGCCAGAACAGTTGGCCGTCGATGAC
>JBDSIA010000366.1:0-1824 GCA_039918175.1 Thermomonas sp. | reverse complement strand
TCGGGCAAGGGCACGCTCACCGCCGGTAATTCCACGCCGCTGACCGATGGCGCATCCGCCTGCCTGCTGGCCAGTGAGGAGTGGGCGGCTGCGCATGACCATGAAGTGCTCTGCCACCTGCGCGACGCGCAATCCGCAGCGGTCGACTTCGTGCATGGCGAAGGCCTGCTGATGGCGCCGACCGTGGCGGTGGCGGAGATGCTCAAGCGGAACAATCTTGCTTTGCAGGATTTCGATTTCTACGAAATCCACGAAGCCTTCGCTGCGCAAGTGCTGTGCACCCTGCGTGCATGGGAGAGTGAGGATTACTGCAAAAACCGGTTGGGCCTGGACGCGCCGCTGGGTCGGATTGATCCCGCCAAGATCAACCCGAATGGTTCATCGCTGGCCACCGGCCATCCGTTCGCCGCAACCGGCGCGCGCATCGTCGCCAGTGCCGCGAAGGAACTGCAGCAACGCGGTGGCGGCCGCTGCTTGATCAGCATCTGCACCGCTGGCGGCATGGGCGTGGTGGCGATCCTCGAACGCTGAGGCTTGCTGTTCACTGCCAGCGATAAGTGCCGATGATCATTGGCCAGCGAGAATGCTGCGAGCCACTGCTTCGGCAGTCTTGATGCCGTCGACGCCGGCTGACAGGATTCCGCCGGCATAACCCGCGCCTTCGCCGGCCGGGAACATCCCACGCGTATTGCGGCTGTGGCCATCGGCACCGCGGGTGATGCGCAGTGGTGACGAGGTGCGCGTTTCCACACCGGTCAGCAGCGCGTCGTGCATGGCGAAGCCGCGAATCTGTTTGTCGAAAGCGGGCAATGCTTCGCGGATCGCATCGATGGCGTAGCGCGGCAACGCTTCGTCCAGCGTTCCAAGCGTGATTCCGGGCGTATACGACGGCTGTACTGCGCCCAATTGTGTCGATGCGCGGTTGCCGATGAAATCGCCGACCAGTTGCGCGGGTGCACAGTAGTCGCGCCCGCCGAGCTCAAACGCCTGCGCTTCCCAATGCCGCTGCAAGGCGATGCCGGCAAGCGGGCCTTCACCATATGGCGCGAAATCTTCCGGTGTAATTCCCACCACGATGCCTGCGTTGGCGTTGCGTTCATTGCGCGAATACTGGCTCATGCCATTGGTGACCACGCGGCCAGGTTCGCTGGCGGCAGCCACCACGGTACCGCCCGGGCACATGCAGAAGCTGTACACCGAACGCCCGTTGCTGGCGTGGTGCACCAGCTTGTAGTCGGCCGCACCCAACAGCGGATGGCCGGCCTGCGTTCCGAAGCGCGCGTTGTCGATCAGCGATTGTGGATGTTCGATGCGGAAACCGATCGAAAAGGGTTTTGCTTCGAGGAACACGCCGCGTGCATGCAGCATCGCGAAGGTGTCGCGCGCGCTATGGCCGAGTGCCATCACCACATGGTCAGCGCGCAGGTGTTCGCCACTCGCAAGGGTCACGCCGCGCAAGTGGCGCATCCCGGCCGCATCGGTTTCGACCAATAAGTCATCGACACGACTGCTGAAACGGATTTCGCCACCCAGCGATTCGATCGTCGCGCGCATGCGTTCGACCATCGACACCAGGCGGAAGGTACCGATGTGCGGTTTGTTGACGTAGAGGATTTCTTCCGGCGCACCGGCGGCGACTAATTCGCTCAGCACCTTGCGGCCGTGATGCAACTTGTCGCTGATCTGACTATAGAGTTTCCCATCGGAAAACGTGCCTGCGCCGCCTTCGCCGAACTGCACGTTGGATTCCGGATCCAGCACCTTTCGCCGCCACAATCCGAACGTGTCCACCGTGCGTTCGCGTACTGCCTTGCCGCGCTCCAG
>JBDSIA010000365.1:0-1957 GCA_039918175.1 Thermomonas sp. | reverse complement strand
CACTGCCGGTATGGACTCGGCTTGCACTTCGGACGATGCGGCATCTTCCAGGAACGCAGGTAACGGCAAAGGCGCCAGTTCGGCCGCATCGGCGAGGGCGCGAAGCTGATCCTCAGCGCCTTGGTTCGGCATTTCATGTCCGGCAAGGGCGCTGGAATGGCCTGGCGTCCCGGCCGCCCGCTCGAACAAGCTGGCCTGGGTCGGGCTGGTTTCGGTTTGCGCGGGGGAACGGGTCGGCATCAGCGCCATTATGGCGAAGCTGGCTTGAAGCTGCCCGTGCCGACGACCAGCGAGGCTTCGGCGCGGGTCACCAGATCGGCCAGATACCAGTGCCCGTCGATGCGCACGGCCGGAACGATGGCGTCGATATCACTGCCCGCCAATGTGTAGCGCAGGCGCAGGCGTGCGTGGTCGCCGGTCTGTTCCAGCAGTTGTACCTGGAGACCGCGCAGGCTGGCGTCGATGTCCAGTGCGTACTGGCTGCGCAGCTGGGCCAGCAGGGTGGCGATGAACGGCGACATCCGGTCCAGGCTGGAGCGCATCCCCAGTTTGGCGAACGAGGCATTGCCGGCCTTGCCATCAATCCCGCTGCGTTGGGCGGCGGCGGTCAGGGCAGTGAAGAAACGGTCGGCACGCTTGGGGTCGGACAGCGGCGCGGCCAGTGCCCAATTGCTGAGCGCGGCGATCGCCTGCCCCACATGATCGCGTTCATCCTCCGTGTAGTCGGCATCCTTTTGCACGTACTGGCCACCGAACTGAGTCAGGGTGCGGATCGCCATGTGGATGTCGCGGTCGGCGCCGGCGAACTGATGGCGGAAGGTCGTATTGAATTTGGCCAGCGCATTTTTTTCCTGCAGCGAAGCCAGCATTGCCGGCAATCGGCCGTCCAGTGGCAACTCATCCAGCGGCCAGCGGCTGCGGCCTTCACCCCAGCCGGTTTGCAGCCGAGCATGCAGGTCCGGTGGCACTGCCAGCGTGGCGAACCCGGCGCCATCGCGTGCAAGCAGGCGCGCGGCAAGCACATTGATGGCATCGACCGGTCGGGTGGCTGGTGCCGGCTTGGCCTGCGCGAGCATCCCCGCAGGGCCGATTGCGGGTGTGGCCTCAGGCTGGCAGGCGGTCAAGCTGATCAGCGCCATTGCCGACAGCAGCATGCACAGCGCCAGCCCGATCCACCCGGCCCGCGCAAAAAATGGCCTCGACACAGAATTATCGAGCAACATCCAGGGCTTCACGCTTGGCGGCACGACGCGTGGACTCGGGCTGGTCCCAGGCATTGTTGAACATGGCCGGTTCCCAGCTTCCGTAAGTCGGCCCCGGGACCATCCACCAGCGCTCGCCGAACCAGTCGCGGTACTCGTCGAACAACGCATCGCGACCCTCGGGTGTATTGGCGACGATCTGCACGAAATCGCCCAGCTGGTCTCCGAACTGCATCAGTACGCGGTATTCCTGCCCGGTCAGTTTGCGGCGGCAATTCTTCTCGCTGCCGTTCTGCTCGCATTCCTTGACGAAGGTGCCCAGCCCCAGGAACACGCTGTCGTCCTTGACCGGCATCCCGACCGCCTTGAGGTTGGCGATGGTGGCGTCCTTCAGGTGCTGGGCGCGGTTGGACAGATACAGGATGGTCACCCCCTTGGCATTGGCGGCCTTGGCGAAATCCACCGCGCCGGGTACCGCCTTTGCCTTCTTCTCGGCGACCCATTGCGCCCAGGTCACCTCGTCGTACGCCTTGCCATCGCGCACCAGGCGTGCCTGGTACGGCGAGTTGTCCAGCACGGTTTCGTCCACGTCCATCACCACCGCTGGCGGCAGGCCGGTGGTCGCATTGCCGCGTTCGTCCGGAACCAGTGCGTCCCAGTGCTTTTCCTTCAGCGCGGTGTCCAGTTTGTCGGCGGCGGCGCGGAAAACGGTCCGGGTCACTGCCCGGTATTCGGCGGCGCGCTGGACCCACAGC
>JBDSIA010000364.1:0-2664 GCA_039918175.1 Thermomonas sp. | reverse complement strand
GTCCTCACCGATGCCCTTGAAGTGCGCGACCGCGTCATCGCGCGATTTCACGCTGCGCGACACCGGTAGCGCTTCCTTGACGATCTTCTGCATCTCCGCTTCGATCACCGGCAGGTCTTCAGGCGTGAACGGGCGCTCGTAAGCGAAGTCGTAATAGAAACCGTTGTCGATGACCGGACCGATGGTGACCTGGGCGCCCGGGAACAGGCGCTGCACGGCCTGCGCCAGCAAGTGCGCGGTGGAGTGGCGCAGTACATCGAGCGCTTCCGGCGACTTGTCGGTGACGATGGCCAGTTCGGCATCACGGTCGATGCGGAAGCTGGTATCGACCAACTGGCCATCGACCTTGCCTGCCAGAGCAGCTTTAGCAAGCCCGGGGCCGATCGATGCGGCGACATCGGACACGCTGACGGGATGGTCGAACTCGCGGCGACTGCCGTCTGGAAGGGTGATCGCGATCATGGGGTCAGGCTCTGGAAACGAAAAAGGCGCCGAGGCGCCTTTCGGTTGCCCGCGGATTGCGGGCGCGAATGCGTCGGCGTAGTCAGTAGTGGGTGCTGATAGTGCTCATGTCGCACGCTCGGTCGCAGTTTCCTGCGGCCACCTTGATCTAGCTTTGAGGCCCCGAAAAATAGCGGCCGGTGGGCCAAAAGTCAATCAGGACGGGCGTCGGATCAGACTCGCCCTGATTCGGAAAACGTGCGAATCCAGGCCCCACTCCGGACGACGGGGTGCCCTGAAACCAAAAAACCGCCCCTGTTACAGGGCGGTTTTTCAGATTCTTTTCGTACTGGCCGCCTCGTCAGAGGCTGACATGAGGCCAGGTACCTGATGAAGTGGTGGGCGGTGAGGGTTTCGAACCCCCGACCCCTACCATGTCAAGGTAATGCTCTACCACTGAGCTAACCGCCCTAATCCCCTCGCGGGGAGGCGCATTCTAGCCCGCGGCGTGGCCGCAGACAACTGATGCGCCATGCCTGCGAACTTGCCGGAAGCGAGACCGTCGGGGAGTTCGCGCATCGACATTTAGAGCCGCGTAGCGAATCCCGACGGTAGCGCTGCAAACCGGCTGCACCGCCCAAAACCACCCGCTTACGCCTCGGGCGGAATCCGCAGCACTTGGCCCGGATAGATCTTGTCCGGGTCTTTCAGCATAGGCTTGTTGGCCTCGAAGATCTGGTTGTACTTGTTGGCTTCGCCGTACATTTCCTTGGAAATCTTCGACAGCGTGTCGCCTGACTTGACGGTGTAGGTGCGTGACTGCCAGCCATCGCCACCGGCGGAGGCGTGGCCGCCCATGGAGCCACCGGAACCGATTGAGTGTTCAGTGCTTGCAACCCCACCACTCACGTTCGAGAAATTCGGGGAGGTGCCAGTCACGGTGAGGCGATCATCGACTTTCGCGATGCCGTCCACGTTGCCTGCGATCAGCACGGCTTTTTCCCGGGTGGGCACATTCGGCACCGAACCAGTCAGGGTGACCTTGCTGCCGTCAACTTCGACGTTGACCTTGCTGAAGTCGTCGCTGTAGCCGCCCATATGCGACTTGATCACCTCTTCCTTGCGCGCCTCGCCCGGCTTGAAGATCTTTTCGCCCGCGTCCTTGATGAAATCGAACATGCCCATGTCGTACTCCTGTGTGGGGGATGGAAACTCCAACAGCAGGGTGCCACGGCGGGCGTGATGGTGACATTAAAGCGGTGCGCTAGAGGCTCGCCTCGCGCAGCACGCGGATCTGGTCACGCACGCGGGCGGCATCTTCGAACTCCAGATCACGTGCGTGCTGGTGCATCTGCTGTTCCAGTAGCTTGAGCTTGGCCGCCTGCTGCGACGGGCTGAGGCGTTTGTACTCCTGGATCGGTTCCGCCACGCGCTTTGCCTTGCCGCGCCCTTTCAGCTCACCCGGCTCATACCTTGCACCTTCCATCACGTCCAGCACCGCGCGTTGAACCGATGCCGGGGTGATGCCATGTTCAAGGTTGTATTCGACCTGTCGGGCGCGGCGGCGGTCGGTTTCGTCCAGGGCCCGCTGCATCGAATTGGTGACGCGGTCGGCGTACAGGATCGCCTTGCCCCGCAGGTTGCGCGCGGCGCGGCCAATGGTCTGGATCAGTGAGCCGGTCGAACGCAGGAAGCCTTCCTTGTCCGCATCCAGGATCGCCACCAGCGACACCTCGGGCATGTCCAGGCCTTCACGCAGCAGGTTGATGCCGACCAGCACATCGAACACCCCAAGGCGCAAGTCGCGGATGATTTCCACCCGCTCCACAGTGTCCACGTCCGAATGCAGGTAGCGCACACGCACACCATGTTCTGAGAGGTACTCGGTCAGGTTCTCGGCCATGCGCTTGGTCAGCGTGGTGATCAGCACGCGATCGCCCCAACCCACCCGCTCATTGATTTCCGACAGCACGTCGTCGACCTGGGTCGCGACCGGGCGGATTTCCACCGGCGGATCGATCAGGCCGGTCGGCCGCACCACCAGTTCGGTGATCTCGCCCTCGCCTTCGCGCAATTCATAAGGGCCGGGCGTTGCCGACACGAACACGCTGCGCGGCGCGCGTTGCTCCCATTCCTCGAACTTGAGCGGCCGGTTGTCCAACGCCGATGGCAGGCGGAAACCGAAGTCGACCAAAGTCTGCTTGCGCGAACGATCGCCCTTGT
>JBDSIA010000363.1:0-2032 GCA_039918175.1 Thermomonas sp. | reverse complement strand
GTGCCTGCGTGCGCGGTATCGCAGCGGCGCGGATCGATGCGAGATTGCAGCGCATCGAGCGCGATGGGGTTGAGGTCGTGGTCGATGTTGGCCACAACCCGCAGGCGGCGCGAGCGCTGGCGGCGTGGATGGCTGGCCAGCCGCACCGACTAACTATTGCCGTCTATGCCGCGCTCGCAGACAAGGATGCGGCTGGGGTGGTGGCGGCACTGGCCGGGCACGTGGACACCTGGCATGTCGCCGGACTTACAGATGCCGGGCCGCGTGGGGAGGATGTGGCGACTTTCGCGCGACGTCTGCAAAACACTGCAGCTGCCGGTGCCTCGCGCCATGATGATGTGCAGGCGGCCCTGCAGGCGGCGATCCAGCAGGCCGGGTCGGGGGGGCGGGTGCTGGTGTTCGGCTCGTTCCACACTGCGGCGGCGGCCCTGCGCGCGCTGAACGTGACGGCATGACCGGCTGCCCCTGGCACTGCGTGCCGCTATAATTCGGGTTCCCCGCTGGCGGTCCGTATCCGATGGAGTCTTCCCTCAAACAGCGACTGGTTGGTGCAACCGTGCTGGTCGCACTGGCCGTGATCTTCCTGCCAATGCTGGTAAAAGGACCGGCGCCCGATAGTGGCGTGTCCGACGTGTCGCTCGATATTCCCGCGGAGCCCAACGCCGATAGGGCTACAAATACTGTCGATCTGCCGCTGATGCCTGCTGCTGGCATGCCTCAGGGCGGTGTGGTGGGAATGCCGGCGACACAAACGTCAAATGATGACGCGACCCCCAAGGGTGGTGGACTGTTTCCTTCTGTCGCCGCTGGTGACTATGTGGTGAGCTTCGGCAGCTATGCCACGGCCGGCGATGCAGACCGGGTGATCGCTGCGCTGGCCAGCGCCGAGCTTCCAGCCTACCGGGAGGCCACCAAAGCCAATGGGCGCGAGGCGCAACGCGTGCGCATCGGTCCTTTCGCGGATCGCGCGGTTGCTGAATCCGCACGCCTGCGCGCCGGCCATGTCAGTGACACCGTGGATTCGAAGGTGATTGTGCTGGATGCCGATCCGGCAGTCCCCGTACCCGCCAACGTCGCCGTCGCACCTGCGCCAGCACCGACGAAGCCAGAACCCTTGCCGCCGGTAGCCAAGCCGGTCACGCCACCTGCCACGGCTCCGACAAAGCCGGTTGCAACGACGACATCGGCAGTACCAACCCCAACCGCAGCCCCGCCTGCGGCTGCACCTGCTCCAGTCGCAAAACCCGCCGCGGATACCAGCAAGACCGGGTTTGCGGTGCAGGTCGGCGCGTTCACCGCCGCTGCAGACGCCACTGCTTTGCGCGACAAACTGCGCGGTGCTGGCTTCAATGCGTTCACCGAAACCGCGACCACCGACAAAGGCGTGCTGACCCGCGTGCGCGTGGGTCCCGCGATGAATCGCACCGAGGCCGATGCGTTGAAGGCGTCGGTCAAGGCCAAGCTCGGGATCGACGGCATGGTGCGTCCACACCCGTGATTGATTGGCTCAAACCGTCTTTGGAGATGGTGTAAGTCTGGCGTTCGATGTTTCTCCACCGGTACCAACTTGCGGGTTTTCAACATGTGCGGAATTGTCGGGATCGTCGGCCAGAGCGAAGTCGCAGGGCAGCTGTACGACGGGCTGACCGTGCTCCAGCATCGCGGCCAGGACGCGGCCGGCATTGCCACTGCGGTTGGCACCCATCTGCGCCTGTTCAAGGGTAATGGCCTGGTCCGCGACGTGTTCGATGCCACGGCGATGCGCCCACTGCAAGGCAAGGTCGGGATTGCCCATTGCCGCTATCCCACCGCCGGCAGCGAGGGCATGGACGAGGCGCAGCCGTTCTATGTCAATTCGCCGTACGGCATCGCGCTCGCCCACAACGGCAACCTGATCAATACCGATGCGCTGCGCCGCGAGGTGTTCGAGCAGGATCGCCGCAACATCAATACCGAGTCCGACTCCGAAGTGCTGCTGAACGTGTTCGCGCATGAGTTGGACAAGCAAAAACCATTGACCCCCGAGTCCGCG
>JBDSIA010000362.1:0-6192 GCA_039918175.1 Thermomonas sp. | reverse complement strand
GGCGAAACATCGGCTGCCGTCACCTGGGGGAACAATTTGGCAATGGCTGGATCGCCGCGTTGCAGTTCCGGGTCGGCTGCGGGAACGCCACTCAGGCGCCCGATCCGGCGCGGCTCGCGCCATTGGTTGCCGGGATCGGCCAATGGCAGCAGAAACAACTCGGGTGGCTCGCGCTTCTTGGACACCAGCAGGATATTGCCGGCCGCAGCATCCACTGCGACTGCCTCGCAGTCGCGCGGGCCGTCAGGCCAGCGTACCCGGATCGACCAGGCTGGGCGCAGGGTACCGTTGACCAGGCTGGCGGGTTCCTCGAACACATACAGGGTCACGCTCTTGCGCTGACCGCCGTTATCGCCGGTATCGGCGACCAGCAGGTAGTGCTTGCCGTTCTGGTTGAAACTGGCCAGGTCTTCCCAGTCGATGTTGTTTGCGCCCTCGACGTCGTAATGCGCCAGTTCCTTGCCTCTCAACGAGAGCGCATAGAGCCGCGCGGGATTGCCGCTGTCGTTGATCGCCCACAGCACGTCCTCATGCGCATGTGATGCAGCGAAGCCACTGACTTCCTCCAGCTCCTTGTTGGTGATCAGTCCGGCCAGGCGTGCAAAAGGCAACGGCGCCGGCGCACACGCTGTCACGCTCAGGACAAGTGCGACGAAGGTGAATAGCCGCAGGGCGGGGCGGATCGACATCTAAGAAGGATGGCATGGACGCCCGGCGCGGCACAGCCCCATGCACACAACCCATAAGGTCCAGGCATGTCGCTCGGCTACACTCGAAGTCAGGCAAACCCATACCTGTCCGGCCGCAGCAACTCGTTCGTTGTTGCACTGCAACCAGAATGAGAAACCAGTCCATGAACGATTCCGCTGGATATGCCGTGTTCTTCTTCCCGCCAGCGCTAGAAGCATTGGGCGAAGCGATCAAACCCTATCTGCAGGACGGGCCGGCCGGGGTGCACGTGCCTTGCCGTGAAATCGACACCGGCGGCGCCTTTATCGAAATGACCCTGCAGGGCCGCAGCAACGACGGCCACGACATCGCGCTGGAACTGATGGTGCCGAGCGCCATGGTGCGCATGATCGTATCGGCCCGCAGCGATCCCGAGTTCGGGTTCTACGACCGTAGCCGGGCCGCGCATGTGCTGGTGAAACCGGGCCTCGTACCTGCAGATGCCCCTGAGCAACCGGTGGCGCCGCAGCCAGCCGTGGTCGAGGCGGAGGCCGAAACGCCAGAATCACTCCCGCCAGCGAAGCCTGTCAGCTGAAATAGAAGGAACCGTTCAGGCCTGCAGTCGCCGCCAGCCGCGACCGTCGAACCCCTCAAGCGGCTGGAAACGGCGCTTGTAGTCCATTTTGGCATGTCCTGCGATCCAGTAGCCCAGGTACAGATGGTCGCGGCCATCGCGTGATGCCCATTCGAGCTGCTTCAGCACGCCCAGCGTGCCGAGGCCGCGCATGGTTTGGTCAGGATCGTAGAAGGTGTAGACCGCCGATAGGGCGCCTTCGATCAGGTCAGTGACCGCGACCGCCAGCAAGCGGTGGGTGTCGTGTTCGCGCAGTTCCAGGAAGCGCCCGTCGTTCCAGGAGCCGATCAGGAATTGCTCGAATTCGGGGGCGCCATGGTCGTCCATACCGCCGCCGGCGTGGCGTGCGGCCAGGTATTTGCGATACAGCGCCAGATGCTCGTCGGTGCGCGTCGGCGCCACGATGCGGGTATCCACATCGGCATTGCGCGCAAGGCAGCGACGTTGGCTGCGATCGGGTTTGAAGGTAACGACCGGCACGCGTACCGCAATGCAGGCTTGGCAGCCGGCGCAGGCAGGTCGGTAGATGATGTCCCCGGAGCGGCGAAAACCCGAGTCCAGCGCCATCGGATACAGCGCTGGCAGGCGCGGGTCGCGCGGGTCCAGGACCAGGTCGCGCGCTTGGCGATCAGTCAAATATCCGCAGGGGTGGGTGCCGGTGCGGAACATGCGCAAGTTGTCGGCATCGGTGCCCATGGCACGAGGATAACGCTGCTACCGTTCAGCCGCGCAATAGGCGAGGTGTCAACCGTCTTCCTGGCCGTGCGTTTTCAGTGGCATTCCGGCCGATGCCGATTCGCGAGAGGAACACCGATGAACATCTCCATGAAGAGCAATCCCATGAACAAGCTGCAGGTACTGTCGGTAGCCGTTGCGCTGGCACTGACCTCGGCGGCGGCGTTCGCACAGGCCCAGCAGGCCGCCCACCAAAATGCCACGGCGCGCGTCCAACTGGACCTGAACCACGATGGCGTGATCGATCGTGCCGAGGCCGCCAAGGCCCCCAGGCTGGCCGTGCGTTTCGACCAGATGGACGTGAACAAGGACGGCAAGCTGAGTGCAGACGAGCGTCCGCATGCTGGCGGCAAGCATCGCCGCGGTGCAATGCGCGGCGGTCATGGGCGGATGATGGAGGCAGATACCGACAAGGACGGGCGCATCAGTCGCGCCGAAATGCAGGCAGCCCAAGTCAGGATGGCCGAACATTTCGACCAGATGGACGTCAACAAGGACGGGTATCTGGATCGTGCCGACATGCAGGCCAGGATGACCCAGCAGCGCACCGAATTCTTCAAGGGTGCCGATGTCGATCACGATGGCCGGGTGACCCGCAACGAGTTCATCGTCGAGCAGGGCGCGCGCAGTGTTCCGCGGCGTGAACATTGGGGGCAGCGTGCACAGGTCGCTGGCAAGCAGGTACCCGCCCGCCAGCAACCGACCGCGCAGCAGCGGATCGAATTCGCCGGCAAGGCATTCGACCGCATGGATGCGAACAAGGATGGTGCGCTGACGCGTGCCGAATTGGATGCGTTCAAACCCAATGGTCACGGCATGCATCACGGCAAGAATCAGGACATGGACCACGACATGGACGATGCGATGGTTCCCGCGCCAAAGCAGTGACCCGCTAAATTTCACTTCAGAATGCACAACGCCCGGAAAGATCCGGGCGTTGTTGTGGACATGGCTGCGGGGCAGTCAGCGCTGCGAAAGGATCTCCCAGCGGGTGCCGTCGCGTTCGGTTTCCAGCGTGCGTGGCTTGCCGCCGCCAGAGTCGAGTTGTACACGGCCGCGACCCAGGCCATCGGTCATGTAGTCGTGCACGGCGATGTTCCAGGCGGAATGCTCGGGGCAATCACTGGCTGAGAACGCTTGCGTCGACCCAAGCGCCAGCGACGCGATAAATTCCGGGGCAGGGTCGGCGCCATCGACCGAGATGCAGGCCTGGTTCGGCTTTGACTGGGCGATCTCGCTTTCGATCAGCAACTTGGCCAGTGCAGTGGGAACATCGGCGCGATACACCTCAAGATCATCGGCCTGTTGCGGAACGATCGCGGGCGGGGCGTGCTCCGGTACGGCTGGCATTGCCGCCACCGCAGTTTGCCTCGCGGGTACCGCCGGCATTTCGCGGCGTGAGTACCAGATCAGTCCACTCACCACCACGATCAACACCAGTAGTCCGATTCGCATGCGGGTGCGCGACTTGCGGTCAACCGGATCCCTGGTTTCGTGCAGCGTCGACAGTGGCAAGTAACTGCTCTCGCCGACACGGGTGCTTTCCAGCAAGCCGGCATCGCGCAAGAGCTGGCGTCCACGCGGCTGCTCGTCGGCATTGAGGATCCACACCGCCGGCTGCGGACCGGATTGACCGACTTCGGAGTAGCTGAAATTGCTGCGGCGAGTGCCGTGGTAGGAACGGCCATCGCTGATCCGCACCTCGATGCCTTCGGCGCGGAGCAGGGCGGCCACTGCTTCCACGTTTTCCAGTCGCGGGCTGCTGAATACCTTGCGCATGCTCAGCCCTTGGGGTGTAGTGGGATGCCGGCCTTGTCGGTGCCGACCACGCGAATCAGGCCTTCCTGCGCGGTGCTGGCAACCAGCCGGCCCTCGCGGTCGAATACCTGTCCACGCGCAAGCCCGCGCGCACCCTGCGCGCTGGGGCTGTCGATCGAATACAGCAACCAATCGTCTGCGCGGAATGTGCGGTGGAACCACAGCGCGTGGTCGAGTGAGGCCATCTGTACGTCGGGCTGGTAATAACTGATCCCGTGCGGGAAGGTCGTGGTGCCGAGCAGATGGAAATCGCTGGCGTACGCCAGCAGCGCGCGGTGCAGTTCCGGCGCGTCACCGACACGCTCGGTCAAGCGGAACCAGACCTGCTGGAATGGTGGACGCTTGGGCGGGTTGAGTTCGTCGCGCGGATATATGTGCCGAAACTCGAATGGCCCTTGCCGCGACAGCCAGCGCAGGACCTTGCTTGGCAATTTCGCCAATTGTTCCGGCGGCAGCCTCGGCGACGGTTCCAGGTCTTCGGGCATGGGCACTTCGGGCATCGACAGCTGGTGCTCGGCGCCTTGCTCGTGTTGCTGGAACGACGCAGCCAAAAAGAAGATCGGCTGGCCGTGCTGGATCGCGGTGACCCGGCGTACAGAGAAACTGCCGCCATCGCGGGTCCGGTCGACGTTGTAGATGATGGGCGCCTCGATGTCGCCGGCGCGCAGGAAATAGGCATGCAGTGAATGCGCGTCGCGCGGCTCGCCGGCCGAGTCCATCGTCGCCTGCGCGGCTGACAGCGCCTGTCCCAGCACCTGGCCGCCGAACACATACTTGGTGCCGATGTCGCGACTCTGACCACGGAACAGGTTGTCTTCCAGACGCTCCAGTGAAAGCAGTTCGACGAGTTCGTGGACGACGGGTTCGTGGGCGGGCGGATTCATGCCGGGATTATAGGTGCTGCACTGCCGCTAGCCGCTGCAAAGGCACCTCGGCCAACACCTGTTGCCACGGGAACCGTGGCCCAGGATCAAGCTTGCGGCGAACCCTCACGCGCGGATCATCGCTGGCTTCGACCTCGTCCAGATCAAGATCTTCATGCCCGGCAATCAGATGCAGGCTTGGAATGTGCGTGCACAGATTACCCAGCAAATCGATCAATGCCTTGATCTGGGCTTCCGGGTACGCCTCGTCCATCGCCTGGCGGCGTGAATCCAGCCAGTCTGGGTAACGACCAGTGTTCACCAGTTCGATGCCTAACGATCGCGGGTTATAGCCCCGGGTGTGATGGGCGATGTGCCTTGGGTCGACGAATTCAACGATGCCACCATCGCGGTCGATGTAGTAATGGCCACAGTTGCCGGTGCCACTGTCCGCATACAGGACGCGTTCGCCGAATTCGCGCGCCATCGCCAGGTCGGGCAGTTCGGTGCAATGGATGATGACCAGGTCGATGTCGCCCAGCGCACGCACCGCCAGCGCGGCTGCGTAGGGCAGGGGATGGATGCGGATATCAGTCCGATTGGGCGGTGCCGGCATGCGCCGATGCTAGCATTCACGCATGTCGCAACTGTCGCCGGAATCCTCGCTTGCCCACCTGTTTGCGCAATTTCCGCGCGCGGGTCAGTTGCAATGGATCGGCGTGCGGCCAGCGCGTGAGGTGACCATGCGCGAAGTCGACGATGTTGAGGCAATCGCTGGCGCAGGATTGGTTGGGGATCGCTATAGGGGCGGCAGCGGCAAGCGCGGCGTGACCTTGTTGCAGGCTGAACATTTGCCGGCCATCGCTGCGTTGGCCGGCACATCCGAAATCCCGCCCATGCTTTTGCGCCGCAACCTGGTGGTGTCGGGCATTCCGTTGCTCGCACTGAAGGGACGCCGCTTCATGATTGGCGATGTCTTGCTGGAAGGCACCGGGCCCTGCGATCCGTGCTCGCGGATGGAAGATGCACTTGGCCAAGGTGGCTACAACGCGATGCGTGGAATGGGTGGCTTGTGCGCACGCATTCTCGGCTCCGGCATATTGCGCGTCGGCCAGTCGGTGGTGGCGCAATGAGAGGTCATTGCATCCTCTCGCACGGGTTTGAAAGCGGGCCGGACGCTACCAAGGTGACCGCGCTCGCCGATGTGGCGCAGCGCCTGGGCTGGAGTCACGAACGTCCCGACTACAGCGACCTCGATGCGATGCACGAAGTCAGCAACCTGGGTGACGTGCTCAAACGCCTGCAGCGGCTATTGCAGATTGCAACAGAAGCAGCTTCACGCGGTCCACTGGTGTTGGCCGGGTCAAGCCTTGGCGCCTGGATTTCTGCGCGGGCTTCGCTGGAAGTGCCGGTGCGCGGCCTGTTTCTGATGGCGCCACCGGTGAGCATGGGCCCGGCGCCGGGCCTGGATGC
>JBDSIA010000361.1:0-9222 GCA_039918175.1 Thermomonas sp. | reverse complement strand
GTCATCAGTGACTTCTATCTTGATGCCGCGCATCGCAGGATCCTGAAGCAGCAGGTCGACTTCGCGCTTCACGTTGCCGGATAGCTCGACCAGGTTGGCAGCACGTTCCTTGTAGATGTCCACGCCCACCGCAGGCCTGCCCTCCACTTGGCGCACGTAGTTCATGCGTTGGGGCTGCAGGATCACCTCGGCGATGTCGGACAGGCGGGTGCCATTGCCGGCAAGCGGCAAATCTCGTAGCGACTGCAAGTCGGCCAGTTCGCCCTTCGGCTGGACCCGCAGGCGTCGCCCGGCGTCGGTGATCTGCCCGGCCGAGACCGAAAAGTTCGACGCCTGCAGCCGCGATACCAGCTCGTTGAGGCTGACGCCATTGGCGGACAGCCGATCCGGCTCGATCGCGATCAACACCTCCTGGCTCGGCACGCCCTCCACCTCTACCCGAGCAACGCCTGGCAAGCGCTCCAGGCGTTGCTTGAGGCTGCGTTCGATCAGGTCGCCGCGGGTCGTGAGGTCGGTCGGGCTGGTCAGGCGCAGGCTGATGGCTTCCTGGTCGCCGGTACTCCAACGCCGCACGAAGTAGCGACGGAAGTCATCGGGCAACTGATCGCGAATCGCATCGATGCGCTCGCGCGCCTCCGACGCGGCAATCGCCACATCCTTGCTCCAGTCGCTGAATTGCACGAATACGCCGCCGCCATCAGCGCTGGCATTGGCATTCATCGACTTGATGCCGGGCATCGTGGCGATGGCTTCCTCCACCGGCCGTACCAGGTTGCGCTCCACTTCCTCGGGCGTGGACCCTTGGTAAGGCAATTGCACGAAAAAGAATGGTGGCGAAATTTCCGGCTGCGCTTCAAGCGGCAAACGGAATGCCGCGATCAACCCGATCACCAGCAACGACACGAAGATCATGATCGTGGTAACCGGGCGGCGAATGCTCAATTCGGTGAGGTTCATCGACGTATTAAGCCCCGGCTGGTCCGTGTGCGTCATCCATCGAATTCAAGGTGTCATGCTCGTGCGAGAGCACTTCCGCAACCGCCTCCGCGTCATTGCGTGCGCGGCGGCCACGTTCGGCATAGAACTCGTCCGGTTTGCGATCCAGCAAGTCGTACACCACCGGAATCACCACCAATGTCAGTAGAGTCGAGACCAACAATCCACCTATCACGGTGATGGCCATCGGCGAGCGCACTTCCGAGCCTTCGCCGAACGCCAGCGCCAGTGGCATGAACCCGAATAGCGCGGTCATCGTGGTCATGACGATCGGTCGCAGGCGCGAACGCGCGCCTTCCACCAATGCAGTGCGCTTGGCCACGCCTTCTTCGCGTAATTGATTGACCTTGTCGACCAGGATGATCGCGTTCTTCACCACCAGTCCGACCAACAGTATCAAGCCAATGAACACCACCACCGATGCAGGTGAACCCGTCACCAGCAAGGCCGCCACGGCGCCAACCAGCGCCAGCGGAATGGTGAACAGGATCACGAACGGATGCAGCAGTGATTCGAACTGCGAGGCCATCACCAGATAGACCAGGAAGATTGCCAGGCCGAATGCGAACAGCAGCGAGCGGATCGACTCGTCGAGCTCCTGGCCCTGGCCGCCGATGTGTATGTCGGTATCGGTGCCAATCGGATTTTTCGCGACCATTGATTCGACTTCACGGATCGCGTTGCCCAAGTCGATATCACGAAGGTTGGCCGAGACGATCGCCACCCTCCGCTGGTCGGCACGATGGATTTCGCTGGGCCCGGTGGTCGACACCACATCGGCGACCGACGCCAGCTCGACTGGCGCACCTCGACCCGGATTGACGATCAGTCGGCGGATATCATCCAGCGATGCACGGTCGGATTGCTGCGCGCGCACCAGCACGTCGATTTTGCGATCGCGAAAACTGTAACGGGTCGCCACATTGCCGCGCACCTTGTTCACCACCACATCGGCGATTTGTCGAGTGGTCAGCCCGAGTGCCGCCGCACGTTCCTGGTCGAACACGATCTGGATCTCGGGGAAGCCCTGCTCCACCGTCGATTTTACGTCGGCGTAGTGGTCATTGGCGCGCAGCATCTTCGCCAGCCGACCACCCGCGGCGCGGAGGGATTCCAGGTCGTTGCCTTCCACTTCGATTTCCAGTGGCGGCGACAGGCTGAACAACTCGGGTCGGGCGAAATCGACTTGAGCCGCCGGATAGGTTTGCATGGTCTTGCGCAATGTTTCGGTGAGCGCGGCTTCGGCGTCGTTGTCCGTCATCACCACCGACAGCTTGCCGATGTTCTCGCCGCTTTCGGTTGGGCTGGCATCCAGCCGTGTGCCGGTACCTGACACGCCGTACATCACGCGCACGCCAGCATCCTTCGCATGCGCCGCTTGAACCGCACGCATCACGGTATCGGTCTGCACAAGTGGGGTACCTGGCGGCATTTTGGCGGTCATCTCGAACCGATCCTGCGCGAATTGCGGGATCAGATCGGTGCCCAACAACGGGATTGCCAGCAGGGCGAGGGCAAATGCGATCACGGCGACCGCAAGCACCGGCACCGGGCGCGCCAATGCAGCCGGCAGCACTCGCAGGTAGCCGCGCTCGCCGCGATGGTAGGGCGACATCGCCATGTCGCTGGCCTTGCGCATCCCCGGGCCGACAATCGCCGTGATCGTGCGCCAAACGCGCACGATGGCCCAGGCGATGCCGAAGAAGATGCCGCGGAAGAATGCACCGCCACCCCGACCACCCATTGCCACCGGCTTTTGCCAGCGACGCTCCGGCTGCCAACCCGCGTGCGCGGGTTCGTCGGGGAAACCCAGTGGCGGCCGTCCTTTCAGCGCGCTCAACATCGGGATCAGGGTCATCGCCACCACCAGCGACACTGCGATCGCGATCGCCACGGTCAATGCCTGGTCACGGAACAGCTGGCCGGCGATGCCCTGCACGAACACGAGCGGCAGGAACACCGCGATCGTGGTCAGGGTCGAGGCGACCACCGCCATGCTGACTTCACGGGTGCCGGTAATGGCAGCCTCCAGGATGCCCAGCCCTCGCTCACGCGCCTTGGCGATTGATTCGAGCACCACGATCGAGTCATCCACCACCAACCCCGTGGCCAGCGCCAGCCCGCCCAGCGACATCACGTTGAGGCTCAGGCCCAACCGGTCCATGAAGAAGAACGTGGCGATGATCGATACCGGCAGTGACAGGCCGATCACGAACGTGCTCCAGCCATCGCGCAGGAACAGGAAGATGATCAGGATCGACAGCAGGCCGCCGATGATGCCGTCACGTTTGACCTCGTGGATGGCATTGCGGATGAAGATCGACTGGTCATCAATCGTGGTCAGTTCGATGTCGGCCGGCAGCTTGTCGCGGATGTCCTTGAGCTTGGCTTCCAGCGCATCCGCAGTGGACACGGTATTGGCATCACCTTCCTTGTAGATCGCCATTTCGACAGCCTCGCGGCCATCCAGGCGAATGATCGCCTCGCGCTCCTTGTAGCCTTGGCTCACCTCGGCCACGTCCTTCAGACGCAAGGCCATTCCGCCGGCGGCGGCGCCGTTGCTGCTGTTGCCCTGCTGTGACAAGGCGGCCATCACGCTTGCATCGCCGCTGGCCGCAGCCACCCGCATCGCCTGGTCGGCGCCACTGTTGCTGGCAGCCGCCGCGCGCGTCGTCAACAACATGTTGGCGATTTCATCGACGGTCGCGAACTGGTTGACCGTGCGCACTAGATAACGTTGCGAGCCTTCCTCGAGGCGCCCGCCGGAGACGTTGATGTTCTCCTGCTGCAGGCGCTGCACCACGTTGTCCAGGCTCAATCCGAGTTGCGCAAGTTTCTGCTGGTCGATGTCGACCTGGATTTCGTCTTCAAGGCCGCCACCGACCTTCACTGCGGCGACCCCGTCGACGGTCTCGAGCTTGCGCTTGAGGTCGTCATCGGCGAACCGGCGCAATTCCATCAACTTGCGAATCGCCTCGGCATCGCTGCCGGCCCCGCTCTTGTCGGCATGCCTGGGCGACAGCGCCAGGCGTACTATGGGTTGTGTGGATGGATTGAAGCGCAGCAACACCGGCGGCTTGGCTTCCAGCGGAAACTGCAGGGCTTCCATCTTGTCGCGCACGTCCAGGCTGGCCTGGTCCATGTCGGTGCCCCAGACGAACTCAAGCACCACGTCGGACTGACCGGTACGCGAGACCGATTTCAGCTTGCGCAGGCCCTTGACCACGCCGAGCGCTTCTTCGGCGGGCTGGCTGATCAGGGTTTCGACTTCCGCCGGTGCCGCGCCGGTGTAATCGGTGCGCACGGTCAACGTGGGATAGCTCAGGTCAGGCAACAAATTCACCTTGAGGCTGCCCAGCGCGATCAGCCCGAACAGCACCAGGGTCAGGGTCATCATCGCGATGGTGACGCGCCTGCGAGTGGCAAATTCGACCAGGCTGAAGCCGGACGGTGCGGCTATCGAATCGTGTGCACCGGCCGGCTCATGCATGCCGGACGAACTCATTGCGCAGCCTTCGCCGGCGCCGCGTCGCTGTCAACGGGCGGGACAATTCTGGGGGATGCAGGGGCCGCGGCAATCAACTGCACCACGCTGCCTTCGCGCAAGGCAGACTTGCCAGCGACCACCACCGGTTCGCCTTCCTTCAAGCCTGCGAGCACTTCCACCCACTCGCCATCGATATTGCCCAGCTTTAGCGCTAACCGGCTCGCCTTGTCCGCGCGCACGGTATACACCGCCGGCTCGCTGCCGTCTTCAAGCAATGCATTGCGCGGAATCACTAGTGCATTTGCACGCTGGTCGTAGTTGATTCGAATGCGCGCAAACATGCCCGGCTGCAACAAGCCACCGCCATCGAACGCGCACACCACCCGGAACGTGCCGCTGCCGGAATCGACCACCGGCGCCACCCGGTCGATGCGGCCTTCGAAAGTCTTGCCCGGCAATGCATCCACCGACAGCTGCACGGCCTGTCCTGCCTTGAGCGTCTCGATCTCGCGCTCCGGGGCATTGAGCGTCGCTTCAAGCCGCGAGACATCGACGATGCGCATGATCGGCGTGTTGATCTGGACCAGGTTGCCCGGTTTGATCGAACGCTCGGCGATCACGCCGGAAATCGGCGCCTTCACGGTCGTGTAGGACAGTTCCAGGCGCGCCAGGCGATTGGACGCGCGCGCATTCTCGAGGTCGTAACGCAACGTGTCCAGGTCATTCGCGCTGACCATTTTCTGGCTGGCGAGCTGCTGCGCCCGCGCGAAATTGGCCTGCAGCTTGCGTACCTGGGCATCGCTCTGCGCGACCTGCAAGGTGGCGCGGTCGGCGTCGATACGCACCAGGGTCTGACCAGCGCGCACCTGCTGGCCGACCTCCGCATACACCTGCAATGCAAGGCCTGATGTCTTGGCCACGACCTGCGCCTCACCACGGGCTTCCAGTGCCGCGGTGCCGTTGTAGCTAGCCGCGATCGAACGTCGACTGACCTTGACCACTTCGACCGGAACCGCTTCTGGCCCCTTGTCAGCGGCATCCTTTCCGTTCTTGTCCTTGCCTTTCCCGTCGCCTTTGCATGCAACAAGCGCAAGCAACAGCGAGAACAGCACAATACGGGTCATGGAAAAGTAACGGCCAAGGCGCGGTGCGGTGGCCGGAGTCGAATCGTGCATGGAGTGCAGCCTGATTGGTGTTGTAGTCAAGTATGTCACCTGACCATGGCTGCGATCCATGCGCCGAAGGTCATGGTCACCCGGCAAAAATGCCGAAGCGGATGCGCGGGTTCGATCGAGCATTGCTGACGCAGCTGCGAGCGCGCGTGACATGTCGCTATACTTGCCGGATTGCGTGTCGCGCATGCGGCATACCATTGAACCATGTACTCCGGACCCATGACACCATGATGCGAATGCCATTGATCGCCGCTTCACTTGCCTTGGTCATTGCCGCGTCCGCCGCCATCGCGCAGGACGCCAAAACCCCCACATTCGAAGTTGCACCTGCCGTACCTGCACCAACCGCAGAAGCAGCGTCTGCGGCGCCCGCCGCTCTCGTTGGCGACGCCTCCCGCGGCAAGAGCGTGACATACACATGTCGCGGCTGCCACGGTGTGACCGGCTACAAGAATGCGTATCCGAGTTACCACGTACCGATGCTTGGCGGGCAGTCGCAGGTCTACCTCGGCAATGCGCTGAACGAGTATCGCCAAGGCAAGCGCAAGCATCCGACCATGCAGGCCCAGGCACAGAGTTTCTCCGAGCAGGACATCGCCGATATCGCCGCCTACCTGTCCAGCCTCAAGTGAGCCGCCGCATGACGACCCATACCAAGACCCGGGTGATCCTGCTCGCCATCGCCTGTTCATTGGCGCTGTCCGCCTGCGGCGGCAATGAAGAAGATGCCGCTGAAGGCCATGGCGCCGAAGCCAGCCATGCCTCGTCCTCCGCCGGCCTTCCCGACGGCGATAGTGCTGCCGGCAAGGCGCTGGCTTCGACCAAGGGTGCATCCGGCCAGGCTTGCGTGGATTGCCATGGCGCCGAAGGCAATGCCCCGATCGATGCCAGCTACCCGAAGCTCGGCGGCCAGTACCACGACTACCTCGCGCACTCGCTGCAGGCGTATCGTTCGGGCGACCGCAGCGGCAGTCCGACCACCGACCTGATGGGCAGCCAGGCCAAGGAGTTGACCGACCAGCAGATCGCCGACCTGGCCACCTATTTTCAGAGTGTGCCAAGCCAGTTGCGTGATCTGCACAACGCCAACTGAGGCATATCCTCGTTTCAATGAATCAGGGGCCGAAAGGCCCCTTTTCATTGGCGCTATTTTCACCAGCACGAACCCGGGGCGTGTTGGTGGCCTCGCTCGCAATGTCGCTTCGAAGGCTCACGGCTTCGACGGTTTCACGCTGCCGTTGTCTTCCTGCAATTCCGGTTTGAACGGAATGTCAGGTGGCGGTCGTGCGCGTGCCGGCTGTTCGTTGACATCATCGTCGACCGGCAGGCAGCCGCCACCAAACTGCAGCAGCGAGATCACGCATTGCAGGCGCTTGCTAGTTCCGGGAATCGGAATCGAGACCTGCTTGATGCCTTTGCGCACCCACTCCTCCAGCAGGGTGCCATTCGGTATCCAATATTGATCAAAGCGCGTACCGCGGTATTCAAGCCCGGGGCGCTTCAGCCAGGTACCCGCGCGATCGATGTCGATGCCACTCTGTCGGGTCCACTCATCCGACAGCCGTGGGCTGCCGTCGTTGTTGAACAGGCCCGGCTTGCCCTCCCCTTTGCGACCCTTACCTTCTCCTTGACCGTTTCCGGTCCCGGCTACATTGCGCTTGGAAGCACCCCAATCATCGGATTTCGCTGCACCCGGCCAACCGCCTGGTGCTGGCTTGCTTCCCGGACCTGCGCCTGTTCCCGCCGACGCTACGCCGCGCCCTGCTTGCACTGCGGGCTGCGCACCCTGCCCGGCGCCCGCCGGGGTTGAGCCCGCAGCAGGTGCATTACCGCGCTCGCCCCCAGCCCCAGTCGCCGCATTGGCTTGCTGCGCAATGCCGTTGCCTGATTGCGTGGAAGGTGTGGGCGCACCCCCTGGCGGCATCGGGATATCGGTGACTTCTCCGCGCATCTGCGGCACCTGCACGCTACGGCTGGCTTGGGGCGGCAACGCAAGCGCCGGCACCGTGGCCAAGCGCTGCGGCTGCGGTACTTCGATGTCCTGGACCTGTTGTTGCAGTTGCGGTGCACGTACTTCAACCTGAACCTCAGGCGACTTCAACAGGCGCACCGGTTGCGGCGTCAGGGTGGCGATGGCTTCGACCTGTTGGGTGAGCTGGACTTCGCGCAACGGGACCTGTGGCAGCTGCAGTTCCCGCGGTTTCGGTGGAGGCAACTGGAAGGACTGCGGCTGGGCCACGGGCACTTCGCTGACCTGCAATGGCTGCGTCACCTGCGCGACAGCAGGCGGCGGCAACTCGCGCGCAGGCTCCGGCGTCTGGCTGCTAGCACTCACCTGCGGCGGCTGTGGCATGGGAACGGATGCAACGGGCGCATCCGGCCTGCCCGTCGCTGGTACCGGAGTTGCTGCGCGCGTCGCAGTCGCAGCGGCCGCTGGCCCGGACTGCGCGCCAGCAGCGGCCAGCGCGCCCCCGCCTTTGGCAATATTGCCGCGTCCGATGAACTCGACCTGCACTGCCTCGTCGTCTTCCTGCGGGGGCGGAGGCTGCATGAAACGCAGGTACATCAGCCACAGCAGCAGGCTGATCAGGATCAGGTGCAGAAAGATGTCGACGGCCCCCGCACCGATGCGCATCGCGCGCTCATCGCGAGGGTCGGGTTGCCATTGCTGTTGCAGCAGGGTTGCGAAAGAACGCCAGCGACCAAGCGCCGAGGGGCTGCGCGGGATGGGCCGCAATGGCCGCTGCACAAGGGCTGTCACCAGCGACGCTGCCGGTGCGCCTGCAACATGCGCGTCCACCACTGGCATCGCGTCCAGCCACTGCTGCCATCCGGCCGGGAGCGTACCGGGCGTCGTGGCTGTTGTTTCAGGTCGGATCGTCAGCCGCGTGCGTCGTTGATTGAGCGCAGCGATGACGTCGGCGGATGTCGTCACGCGTGAGTAATCCGCTCAGCCTTCCGAGCGTGGGATGTAGGGAGCATCACCCGTCTCGTGATCAGTTGCATCACGCACCGCGGTCACCCCGGGGACTTTTTCCATCAGCGTTTTCTCAATGCCCTGCTTCAGGGTGACGTCGGCCATGCCACACCCGTGGCAACCACCTCCGAAGCGCAGCAGCACCACGCCGTCGGAGGTGATTTCCTGCAAGCTGACATGGCCGCGATGCTGCGCGAGCTGCGGGTTGATCTCCTGCTCGATGGTCCAACGCACGCGTTCGACCATGGACGCCGATTCACCAGGCGCCTGGCCCTTGATTTTCGGGGCACGAATCTGCAACTGCCCGCCGGTCGCCTTGGCTTCGAAATCGATCTCGGCGCCATCCAGGAACGGCACGCTGGGCGCATCCAGCCACAGGGTGAAGCCCGCGCAGTCGATCGCCCATTCGTCGCCCTGCAAGTCGCCAGGTTCTGCGAACTCCAGGCGCACGTCGGCACGCGGGGTACCCGCATCTTGTGCAGTCAGTCGCACGCCCATGCCCGGCAGGGCTTCGCGTTCGATCAATTTGCGGAAATGCGCCTGCGCCGATTCTGATATCTGGATCATGCGGCTATTCTAGTCCAGCC
>JBDSIA010000360.1:0-3511 GCA_039918175.1 Thermomonas sp. | reverse complement strand
CGTGGTGACCGGCAAGGCGCGCACCGCGATCCGCCACCAACTCAAGCACCTCGAACATGAGGACGCCGTCCAGCTTGGGCATCGGATGCTGGATCGCGCGCTCGGCAACCAGGGCACGTCGCTGGATCGCCTGCCGGCGGAGCGCCTGGATGCCTATCTGGCCGAGAACCGCTTGCCGCGGCTGGAGGCGTTGTTGGCGGAGATTGCGCTCGGCAACCGCATGCCAAGCCAGGTCGCGCGGGTATTGGCGCATGTCGCTTCGGAAGAAACGGCCGACATGCTGCAACGGGGCACCCCGCATCCCCCGCAGGAACGGATCCTGATCACTGGTGCGGAACGCGGAATCATTTCCTTCGCGCAGTGCTGCATGCCGATCCCGGGCGACGAGATCATGGGCTACCACAGCGCTGGCAAGGGGATTGTGGTCCACCGGCTGGAATGCCCGAACGTGGCCGAATTTCGCAAGTCGCCGGAACGCTGGGTGCAAATCGGCTGGGATCGCGAGGTCACCGGGGATTTCGATGCGGCGCTGCGGGTGGAAGTCGACAACCGCCCCGGTTCGCTGGCGCAGATCGCCGCCGCTATCGCGCATGCGGAGTCCAATATCGATCGCGTCGAATACCTGGAACGCGATACCAGCGTGGCCGCGATCCGCTTTTCGATCGAAGTGGCCGGTCGCAAGCATCTTGCCGATGTGATTCGCCGGATCAGGCGGTTGAACGTGGTGCATGGGGTGCAACGGTTGTAGCGTCGCTACACTGGGGCACCATCCTGCATCGCGAGCCTGTCATGCCCCGTACCGCCATCCACAGTGACCATGCACCGGCTGCGATCGGCCCGTATTCGCAGGCCACCCGCGCCGGCAACCTGGTGTTCTTGAGTGGCCAGATTCCGCTGGATCCGCACACTGGCAACTTGGTCGAGGGTGACATCGACACCCAGGCTCGACGTGCATTCGACAACCTGAAGGCGGTGTGCGAAGCGGCGGGTGGCACGCTGGACGACATCGTCCGGGTCGGTCTGTACCTGACCGACCTGGGCCAGTTCGCCGCGGTCAACGCGGTGATGGCTGACTACTTCCAGACGCCGTACCCGGCGCGCTCCACCATTGAGGTGCCGGCATTGCCGAAGGGCGCGGCGTTCGAGGTGGACGCGGTGCTGGTCCTGCCCTGAGTTGGTGGCCCGCAGCAAACTCCCAGCGCCGGCACTGACGGCATCCGGCGCCACCCCGATCAGCGCGTTGTCCGGCGTAGGCCCGGTGCTTGCCGAAAAGCTGGCCGCGCGCGGGCTGCTGACCCTGCAGGACCTGTGGCTGCACCTGCCGCGCCAATACGAGGATCGCACCGCGCTGGTCCCGATTCGCGGATTGCAGGCGGGCATCGCCGTGCAGGTGGAAGGACGTGTCGAGGCCGTAGAACGCGGCTTCCGCTACCGGCCGATGCTGCGGGTCGCCGTTTGCGACGATTCGTGCGGCACCCTGGTGTTGAGGTTCTTCCATTTCCGCGCCCAACAGGTGGCCCAGTTCACGCCCGGCGTGCGTCTACGCGCCTATGGCACGCCGCGACCCGGACAACACGGTCTCGAAATGGTGCATCCCAGTTACCGGATTCTTGGCGATGGCGAACACGCGCTGGGCGATGCGCTGGATCCGGTATACCCGGAGATCGAAGGGATTGGTTCCGCCAATCTTCGTCGGTTGATCGGACTTGCGCTGGAACGCTTGCCGGATGCTGTCAGCCTGGAATTGCTGCCCGCCGATGCCCTGGCGCAACTGCAGTTGCCTGGGTTGCGCGAGGCCTTGCTTACCTTGCATCGCCCCCCGGCGGACGCAGATGTCGCCAGCCTGCAGGTCGGCCTGCATCCGGCCCAGCGTCGGCTCGCGCTGGAGGAACTGCTGGCACACCAGCTCAGCCTACGCCGGCAACGGATTGCACTGCAGCAGCAAGGGGCGCGACCACTGGTGGGCAAGGGTAGGTTGGTCGAGCGCCTGCGCAAGCAACTGCCTTTCAAGCTGACGGCTGCCCAGCAGCGTGTCTACACGCAGGTGCGCCATGATTTGGCGCAGCCCCGGCCCATGTTACGGTTGGTGCAGGGCGACGTGGGCAGCGGCAAGACCGTGGTCGCGGCGATGGCCGCGTTGCTGGCGGTGGAAGAGGGCCGCCAGGCAGCGTTGATGGCACCGACAGAGTTGCTGGCCGAACAGCACCTCGGCAACCTGCGGGCATGGCTGGAACCGCTCGGTGTCCGAGTCTGCTGGCTGGCCGGCAAAGTCACCGGCAAGGCGCGCGCCGCGGCGCTGGCTGAGGTGGCTTCCGGGATGGCGCAGCTGGTAGTCGGCACCCACGCCTTGATGCAGGAGGGCGTCGTGTTCCATGACCTCGCTCTTGCCATCGTCGATGAACAGCATCGCTTTGGCGTGCACCAACGCCTGGCCCTGCGCGACAAGGGGCGCGAAGGCAATGGCCTACCGCACCAGTTGGTGATGACCGCGACGCCAATTCCGCGCACGCTAGCGATGAGTGCCTATGCCGATCTTGATGTGTCGGCGATCGACGAACTGCCGCCGGGTCGAACCCCGGTCACCACCATTGCGCTGGCCGCCGAACGCCGCCCGGAGCTGGTGGAGCGTATCCGCGCTGCGTGTGCCGAAGGTCGGCAGGCATATTGGGTGTGTACGCTGATTGATGATTCCGACGAAGTCGTCGCGCAGGCTGCGCAATCAACGTTCGAAGCTTTGCAGCTGGCACTGCCGGAACTGCGCATCGGTCTGGTGCATGGCCGCCAGAAATCCGCCGAAAAGCAGGCGACCGTGCGCGGATTCAAGCAGAATGAACTGGACCTGCTGGTGGCGACCACGGTGATTGAAGTGGGCGTGGACGTGCCGAATGCCTCGTTGATGGTGATCGAGAACGCGGAGCGGCTGGGATTGGCCCAATTGCACCAGCTGCGCGGACGGGTTGGGCGCGGCAGCGCGGCTTCGAGTTGCGTGTTGTTGTATCAGTCGCCGCTGTCGGCGATGGCCCGCGAGCGCCTGGAGACGCTGCGGCGCACGAATGATGGCTTCGAGATCGCCGAAAAAGACCTGCAGTTGCGTGGTCCCGGCGAATTGCTGGGCACCCGCCAGACTGGTCTCGCGAATTTTCGCCTGGCCGACCTGGCGCGCGACGCCGACTTGCTGCCGCAAGTGCATGCGTTGGGAGACCGATTGTTGGCCGAGTCACCGGATTTGGCCGAACGAATCGTGATGCGTTGGGTAGGCGGAGCCGCTCGCTACGCCTCAGCATGAGGCCTCAACGTGGCACATCGCGAACACGCGATAATGGGTCAATGACAAATGACCGCATTCCCCTGCTGATCGATACCGACCCGGGCGTAGACGATGCGCTGGCTCTGTTGATGGCCTTCAACGACCCCCGCCATGAGGTCGTCGCGCTGACCATTGCCGCCGGCAACGTCGGCTTGGAACACACCGTCGCCAATGCCCTCAAGTTGTGTGAAGTGTGCGGCGTGG
>JBDSIA010000359.1:0-4035 GCA_039918175.1 Thermomonas sp. | reverse complement strand
CCGCGATCCCGCTGTGCGCGGGCGGTGCCTTCGGCGCCCTGCTGATCACCCAGAACGCGTTGTCGCTACCGGCGCTGATCGGCCTGTTGATGCTGATCGGCATCGCCACCAAGAACTCGATCCTGCTGGTCGACTACGCGGTGATGGCCGAGGACCTGCACGGCATGAGCCAGCACGACGCGCTAATCGACGCCTGCCACAAGCGCGCGCGGCCGATCGTCATGACCACGATTGCCATGGGTGCCGGCATGCTGCCGCTGGCGCTGGGCTTCTCCGGCGATGCCAGCTTCCGCGCACCCATGGCGTGGGCGGTGATCGGTGGGTTGATCACGTCGACCGCGTTGAGCCTGATCGTGATTCCGGCCACCTACACCGTGCTGCACGACTTGGGGGGTTGGATCAGCCGGCGCTTCTCTCGCTCACCCAAGGCTGCGTCTGTGGCGAACGCGCACTGAGGACCGTTCGCATGGCGCAAAGGAAAAAGGCCCGGTTCTCCCGGGCCTTTCGCCATCAGCCGCAAGCGCCTGGCCAACTTCCTGTGCGTCGACTCAGCTGCGCATCCCGGTGCCGCGCTTCAACAACCACAGCGCCAGCCCGCCAAGCCCGACCACGAACCCCAGCATCAGCACGTACGCCGTCCACATCGACACGTCGCTGACGCCGAGCAGGCCGTAGCGGAAGGCGTTGACCATGTAGAAAATCGGGTTTGCGTGGGTCGCGGCTTCGGCCCAATCCGGCAGCAGCTTGACCGAATAGAACACGCCGCCCAGGTAGGTCAGCGGCGTCAGGATGAAGGTCGGCACGATGGCGACGTCATCAAATTTCTTGGCGTACACCGCATTGATGAAGCCGGCCAGCGAAAAGATCACCGCGCCCAGCAGCACTGAGCTCAGCATCACCAGCGGGTGCGGCACCTGCACCTTGGTGAAGAGCATGGCGATGCACAGCACGATCGCCCCGACCGCCACCCCGCGCAGCACCGCGCCGGCGACATAGCCGCCTAGGATCACCCAGTTGGGCATCGGACTGACCAGCAATTCCTCGATGTGGCGACCAAACTTCGCGCCGAAGAACGAGCTGGAGATGTTGCCGTAGCTATTCTGGATCACACTCATCATCACCAGCCCGGGGACAATGAAATCCATGTACTTGATGCCGTCCATCGTGCCGACGCGCGAACCGATCAGGCCACCGAAGATCAGGAAGTACAGGGTCATGGTGATCGCCGGCGGCATCAGCGTCTGCGCCCAGATCCGCAGGATGCGCGTCACCTCGCGGCGGGCCACGGTGCCTAACGCGATCAGGTTGCGATTGGCGGCGGTCTGTTCTTCGACAGGCGGCGTGCTCATGCCGCCACCTCCTGCTTGCCGGTCAGCCTGACGAACAATTCCTCAAGCCGATTGGACTTGGTCCGCATCGAACGCACCCGGATGCCGGCAGCATCGAACGCGGCAAACACGCGGTTGAGATCCATCGCCCGTGGCATGTCGATGTCGATCGTGTGGTCGTCGAACGCGGCCACAACCGCGCCTTCAATCTGCGGCAGCACCTGCGGCAGCCCGCCTTCGATATCGAACAGGAATCCCTCCACATCAAGCTTCGCCAGCAACGCGCGCATCGGCCCCTGCTCGACGATGCGGCCATGGTCGATGATCGCCAGGTTGCGGCACAGGTTTTCGGCTTCTTCCAGATAATGCGTGGTCAAGATAATCGTGGTCCCGGCTTCGTTGATCGTCTTCAAGGTCTGCCACATGCCGCGGCGGATCTCGATGTCGACGCCAGCGGTGGGTTCATCCAGGATCAACAGGCGCGGCCGCGTCATCATTGCGCGGGCGATCATCAGCCTTCGTTTCATGCCGCCGGACAACGTGCGGCTCATCTTGTCGGCCTTGTCCCACAGGTACGCGCGCTTGAGTTCCTCTTCGGCGCGGACAAGCGCCTGCGCCCGCGGGATGCCATAGAACCCTGCGTAGTTGACGCAGATGTCCAGCGGCTTTTCGAACATGTTGAAGTTCAGTTCTTGCGGCACCAGCCCGATCAGGCGCATCGCGCCATCGCGATTCTTGGAGATATCGGTACCGAAGATCTCGACTGTGCCGCTGGTCTTGTTGACCAGTGAGCTGACGATGCCGATCAGGGTCGATTTGCCGGCGCCATTCGGGCCCAGCAGCGCATAGAAATCGCCAGGGGCCACATCCAGCGAGATGCCCTTGAGGGCCTCAACGCCGTTGTCGTAGGTCTTGCGCAGGTCGCTGACGCGCAGCGCGGGCGCTTGGGATTCACTCATGGGCTTCTCACGGGAGATGTGCCACCGCGTGGGGCGGCCGTGCAGGAATAACGTACCGGTTAGTATAGGCGGCCGCCCGCGGCCACGACGGCCACTCGGCGTTGCACTCATCGAACACAGCGTCGCTTGGCTATCCTCCCCCTGCGAACAGACCTGCCTTGAATAGACACTTTCCGCTGAAGCTCACCGACCGCCGCATGCTGGCACCCAGCGTTGCGCACCTGTCATTCGTCCGCGACGACGGCCTGCCGCTGGACTACATCCCCGGCCAGTTCGTCCAGATCCACTTCGAGTATGCGGATGGCACCCAGGCTCGCCGCAGTTACTCGCTGGCGACCCAGCACGACCATGTGCTCGGACCGGGGGAAGCGGTGGAAATCGCGGTCAGCTACGTCGCCGGCGGCGCGGCAACAGCGCTGTTCGAAGGTCTGGCCGAGGGCGGGCTGATCGCCGCAAGCGGACCCTATGGGCGCTTCTGCCTGATGCCGAACGACGCCAACTCACGCTACCTGCTGATCGGCACTGGGACCGGCATTACGCCGTATCGGGCGATGCTGCCGCAGCTGGAGATCCTGATGCGCGATCGCAGCGTCGAAGTGATCCTGCTGCAGGGTGCGCGCACGCCCGAAGAACTGCTGTATGGCGATGAGTTCCGCGAGTTCGCCGATGCGCATCCGGGCTTCCGTTTCGTGCCGTGTTTTTCGCGCGAGCTGCCCGAACCCGGCTCGCCACAGGCGCACGCGGATGCGCGTCACGGCTATGTGCAGAACGCGCTTACCGAATTCGCGCCAAGTGTCGAGGGTGACATCGCCTACCTGTGCGGCAATCCGAACATGGTCGATGCCTGTTTCGAGGCGCTCAAGGAATTCGGACTGCCGATTCCGCATGTGCGTCGCGAGAAGTACGTCAGCAATAAATGAGCGCGGCGCTTGCCAGGGCGTGATCCTGATGCACTTCAATAGCCACACCATGTAGCGGCGAGACCGTCGGGTGGCTCGCGCAGCGGCATTTCGAGCCGCGTAGCGAACGCCCGGCGGTAGGCGCGGCGAGCCTCGATATGCCGAACAAACGTGTCAAGGACACTTGACAAGCCTTTCGTGACTTCGGTATCGTCCTGTCAAGCGTGCTTGACACGCAGTCACGGGAAATTCTCATGCACATCAACTGCCGACAGGGATCAGGGTTGTCATTCCTGGCCTCCGGAATGGCTTTCACGGCAATCGGCTTCAGCGGCCAGACCCCATTCCTTGGCATCGGCATGGCCTTCCTCGGACTGGCCGCCGCACAGTTCGCCAGGAGTTTCAAGCGCTGATGGCCATGCCGAAAGTAGCTGTCAGGTGGCTGGTCGCCGCGGCGTTGTGCGCGGTCATGGCGCTGGTATTCCCCTACGTGTCGCCTTGGCCCGTGTCGGAGACATTTTCGGGTTTCATGTATGGCATCGCCGCGGGCTGTTTCTTCGGCGGCATGCTGCGCTGGCGCATGCCGGATCCGTGCGACAGCGGCACCCCGGCATTGCGTAGCCGCTACCTGCGCGAATTCCTGCCCGCTATGGCGGGTTACGTAGTGACCCTGTTTCTTTCGGTGTGGCTGCTCAAGCGCGTTGACGAACCCGGCCTGCGCTCCCTGGTCGCGTTGTTGCCGGTGCCGGCAATCGGCATGGCGATACGCGCGATCATCCGCTACATCCGCGATGTCGATGAACTGCAGCAGCGCATCGAACTCGAAGCGATCAGTTTTGCATCCGCGTT